>DASRER010000001.1 GCA_035651995.1 Terriglobales bacterium
GCCGCTGGAGGAGACGATCACGCAGGGATAAAGGTTGGCATTGATCTGCTTTGATTCGGCCTGCGTGCTGGCAAAAGTAAAGCCGTCCCATTCCAAGGGCGAGCCGTAGCGAGAGATGAGGCGCCGGGCCTCGTCGCTGAACTCCTCGCTATGCTGGAGGTAGACGCGCACGGCGCCGATAGCCAGCGGTCTATCGGAGAATACCGGCACGCGCGGCGCCTGCCCGGATTCCATCAACTCCTTGAGGATGAACAGCAGCTTCTGGGTGCGCTCGACGGCGAATGCGGGGACGACTACAGAGCCGCCGCGCTCCACCGTCTGGCGCACAAGACGGGCGAGTTCAGGGCGGACGTCGGTGGTGGGGTGGAGCCGGTTGCCGTAAGTAGACTCCATGACCACGAGGTCGGCAGGCTCGCCGTCGGCGGGGCCGGAGTGCACCACGCGTCCGGGCGCAAGCTGGGAATTGCTGACGCGCCCGATGTCACCGGTGAAGAGCAGACGCGCGGCGCGGCCGTTATCGCGCAAAGTAATCTGCGCCATGGAAGAACCCAAGATGTGCGCAGCCGGCACAAAGCGAAACGACAGCTGCGGGCTGATGTCCACGGTTTGGCCCATAGGAACCGCGCGGAAATACCGAAGCGACTGCTCGGCCTCAGCGAGCGTGTATAGCGGCAGGGCGGGGGTGTGCTTGGAGCTTTTGCGCTTGTTGTGGAAGGCGGCGTCTTCTTCCTGGAGGTGACCGGAGTCGGGCAGCAGAATGCCGCACAGGTCCACGGTAGCGGGAGTGGCGTAAATCGCGCCGCGAAAGCCTTCCTTCACCAGGCGCGGAATCCACCCGCAGTGGTCGAGGTGCGCGTGCGTGAGGATGACCGCGTCGATTTCGCGCGGCGGCACAGGCAGGCGCTGCCAGTTGCGCTCACGCCACTCCTTCTGTCCCTGGAATAAACCGCAATCAATCAGGACCTGCAATCCGCCCTTGCCGCCAGGATCGGCTGAGGTGTTGATCAGGTGCTTGGAACCGGTCACTGTGCCGGCCGCTCCGAGGAACTGGATGTAGGGCATTGGCGCTCCGCGTTAGCAAATGGCAATTGGCAGTCAGCAATTGGCAGTTGGCCATTAGAGGTTAGCATTCGGTGGTCAGCAGTCCGCCAGGAGAGGCGTTTTTGTCGCTACTGCGTGCCAAGTGCTGAATGCTTTTTCACCTCGGCGTTTCCGGCTGTCGAATCGCGAGACGGTTGTTTTCCCGATTCGCCTCAGGCACGCTGCCGTCGTTGATGATGACCTCGTCTGGCGGCGCGGCAATCTCAATTCGTGTAACGGCTTTGGCCGCGCGGCGAACTTCCAGCCGTTTCTGCTCTTCTCCCTGCTGCGCGCGGACTCGCACCGGCACCTCAGCTCCGGCGGCTCCGGGATTTTCAACGGAGACGGTCACTACGTAGCTCCCGGTCAGCGTGGCCCGCGGGTATGCCGATTCGACGCGGAAGTCGGGGAGGCCGCGGTCGCGATAGACCCAATCGTCGAAAAACCATTCCAGGTCGCGCTGCGACTGCGCGGCGAAGAGCCGCTGCACGAACGACGGCTCCTTGTCCTGCGCCGCGACGTATGCCTTCAACACGCGCGCTAGGGTTGCGTCGCCGAGCATGTCGCGCAGCATCCACCAGACGTACATTCCTTTGATACGCGGGTAGATTTCATCGTAGGACGAGGCGAGCGCCTGCCCTTGCGCGCAATCCAGTGGTGGAGGGCTTTGCGGAGCGGAAGTGCTGCGTTCGTTCTGGGGCGGGGAGGCCGCAGCGGACTTCGGCTGCGCCGACACCGGAGCGTTGGCGGAGCCGCACGCCTGACGCTCCGCTTCGACCAGCGCGGGCAGTTGTGCAGTCATGAAGTCGAGCGCCGCCCGCCGCCCCTGACGGCGCTCGTGTAACAACGCTTGCCCGAACTGCGCCAGGCCTTCGTAGATCCAGGGCCGCGGCGATGGGAATGCCGCATGCACGGCCTGGTGAACCAATGCCAGGTCCAGCTTCGCGGGTTCAGTCGGGCCGAGGGGTGTGAACAGCATGGCCCCGCTCTCAAAGGGCGCAGCGTTGGCTTCGTTGAGCTCCACGATCTGCACGCGCTCGCGCGCTGCGCCCAGCCACACGCCGACGAACGGCTGCACGCGCTCGATGGCGGCAGCGTAGTCGGCGGCATATTGCTTGTGATCAGCGGCGTAAAACACAGTGACGCCGGTGCGCTGCAGCGCTTCCAATTCGCCAACGACGAACGTGGGCACGGTGAGGCCAAGATTGCTGAAGCGATACGTGGTGCAGCCGGTTGCGGCCATGCCTTCGGCGGTCTTCTCAGTGCCGTGCTGCCCGAAGCTTTCGGCCTGGCCGTTGGCGATGACCGTCAGCCGTGTCTCGGCCGCTTCTTCGGGATCCACTTCGGCGATCCAGCAGAACTTTACGCGCATGCTGGCCTGCGCCTCGCGAGCCTTCCACTCGCCGACTACGGCAAACAGGCGGTTCTCGGAGAGGTTCGCCGCTTCCATGGCGACGGGATACCACGCCACGTGACCCACTCCGCGCACGGCGGTGAAGAATTCGCTCACCTGGTCCCATTCGGTGCGCGCGGCAGCTTCGGTGGGCGCGCCAATGCGAGTAAGCCGCGTGGCATCGGCGGGAATGGTCCCACTGTAGCCGACGTCGAGTTCCACGGACGCTCCCGGGGCGAGCGGCTGCGGAAGGGTGACAATCGCCTCGCTGACGGCTCCGGTGTGGTCAAGGTCCGTGGTGTAGGGCTGAGTGACGTACTGCACCGGCTTTCCGGCGATCTCTACCTGGCGCCAGCCCAGGGTGGAGGAAATTTGCAGCGGTACCGCCGGTTGGGGTTGGCTGGAGAGATTCCGGATTGTAACTTTTCCCCGAGCGGCAACTGCCTGCGCTGCCGGATCAATGCGCAGCTCGAAATCGTAATAGGAGAAGCTGAAGTGGTTGCGATCGAGGGCGGCAGCGGACAAAGGAAGCAGCAGCACCAGAAAACACAAACCGCACAGGAGCTTCATTTCTGAATGCGCCCCTCGGACTTGGCGCCGGCGCTTTCCACATCAGCGGCCGCCACAGGAGCAGGCGCCGGCCGCGCTGACTTCGCGACCCGCCGCTGGCGCGCGACCTCGAACATCACCACGGCGGCGGCGACCGACGCATTCAGCGAAGGCACGTGTCCGTGCATGGGGATGCGGACCAGGAAGTCGCAGTGGCGGCGGACTTGCTCGTGCAGGCCCTTGCCTTCGGCGCCGACCACGAGCGCGCAGTCCATGTTGTAGTCGAGCTGGTCGTAAGCTTGCGTGCCGCGCTCATCCAATGCGATGACCCAGATGTTGCGCAATTTCAGCTCCTCAAGCGTGCGGCTGATGTTGGTGACGCGTGCAATGGGCACGTGCTCGGAGGCGCCCGCAGACGTCCTGGCAACGGTAGTGGTCACGCCCACGGCGCGGCGCTCGGGAATCACGACTCCGTCCACGCCGGCAGCGTCGGCGGTGCGCAGGATGGCGCCGAGGTTGTGGGGATCCTCCACTCCGTCCAGCACGAGGATGAATGCGTGCTCGCCGCGGCGGGAGGCAAGGATCTCGTCGAGGTCGCTGTACGCCTTCTCTGAAGTGACCGCGACCACGCCCTGGTGACGCACGGTGCGCGCCAGCCGGTTCAGCTCCTCACGCGGTAGCTGCCGGACGGGCACACCCAACTCGCGGCACTGCTCCAGCACGTGCTGCATGCGTCCGTCGTGG
>DASRER010000002.1:300000-491698 GCA_035651995.1 Terriglobales bacterium
GGGATGGTTCAGTTGCGCCAGCGTGCGCTGCTCGCTGGCGAAACGCTCGCGGCGCGCCGGCGAGAGCCACGCGTCGCGCAGCAGCTTGATGGCGACCAGGCTGTGCAGGTCCTGCCGCTCGGCCAGGTAGACCACGCCCATGCCGCCTTCGCCCAGCGCCTCCCGGATGCGATACGGCCCGAATTCCCTGCAGGGCAGCGTGACCGGGCCGAGCACGGCCTCGGCCACATGCGAGACGCCTTTATCCAGCAGCGAAGAGCGCGCGTCTTCCTGCAGCAAGGCGAGCACTTCGGGAACCAGGGTTTCGTCGTCGTGGCAGACGACGCGAAGAAAGGCTTCCTGTTCACACGGGGGAAGATCAGCCGCGTCGTGAAACAACGTCTGTATTCGCTGCCAGCGCGCGCTGTCCATTTAGCAGTTGTCGGTTGCCGGTTGCCCGTCGCCAGCTGCCAGAGTCTCGCAACTCATAACTGGCGACCGACAACGGGCAACTGCCTCATCGCGTTCCCCGCAGTTCGTGCGCCAGCCAGGCCTTGGCGGCGCGCCAGTCGCGCTGGATCGTGGCTTCCGAGACGTCGAGCAATTGCGCCGTTTCGGTGATGTCGAGCCCGCCGAAGAAGCGGCTTTCCACCATCATGGCCTGACGCGGATGCAGCTTTGCCAGCTCGTCGAGCGCGGCGTCCAGAGCCAGCAGGTCCTGCCCTGCCGCGGCCGCCACCGCGGCAGGGCTCCTGCTCCCATCGGTGGATTCGTCGAAGGTAACCAGCGCCAGTTCGGCGCCGCCGCGCTTGCCGGCGTGCCGCCGCCTGGCCGCTTCGATCAGCACCTGGCGCATGGCCCGCGCCGCGATGCGTTTGAAGTGCAGCCGCGAAGTGGCGGCGAAGCGCGGCGACTTGGCCAGTTTGATCCAGGCTTCGTTGACCAGGGTGGTGGGGCTCAGCGTCGCCCCGGGGTCGCGCCGGCGCACGCTCGAAGCCAGCCGCCGCAGCTCCTCGTAAGTAACACTAAACAGGAGGTCAAGTTCACGCCGCTCCTCCGGCGACTCGCCCGCCGCTCCCCCCGGTGCTCTGCCAGTCGCCGTGTCCTGAAGACCCATGACGGTTTTTTGCGCTTTCCGACGTAATGCGAAGTGGATGAGCGGCTCCCCCAAGGTCGCTCGGCAACCGGCGGAGTTTTGCTTGCGCTGTGGGGAGGCGAAAGCCTAGCACCCGCAGAACGGGCGCGCAACTGCCGCTTGCGGCAATTCAGCCCATGGGCGCTGCTGATCTGGCCGGCGAACGCGCTCAGAATTTTGAAGACATGCCGAAGCAGGGTCCCGGTTCGGTTCGATGGACGCGATCGAGGCTGCTTGCCGCCGCTCGCAGCACGGTCGCGTCTTTCGGTTGCAGTCCGGCAACGGAGTGCAACGAGCGGCGGGTGCGCGATTGACCCTCAGGTCTCCTGTGCGCGCCCGCCGCTTTGGAGGGTGGTTCATTCACGTAGAGACGTGGCTTGCTGCGTCTCCATTTCAGCGATCATCATGCTGAGGCAGGCAAGGCATCTCCGGTTTCCGCCGGCGTCGCCGGAAATGGCGGCCGAACCGTTCGGGCGCTACCAGAATGCGGTGGGGACCTTTGTCGTTGAGTTCTTCGGCGACGGCGCGGCGCGCATCACGCTGTGGGGTGCGCGCCGTCTTGATGCCGAGTACGAATTCTCCGCCGAGCGGCTCCTGCTGTCGTTTCGCGATCACCGCATCCTGTTCCGCCGCCGCGCCGACGGCTCGCTGGCCAGCCGGCCCGAAGAGCTTCCCGGCGTGCTGCGCCGCTGCGCCTGAGCGGTGTTGTTCGCGCCGCGCAAAAACAGATAGAATTCCTCATCGATGCCTTGCCTCCGCCGGATTGCCGCGGCCGTGCTTCTGCTTGGCCTGATCGCCGCCCCGGCCATGGCTTGCCTCGTTCCTGCCGCGCAGCTCACCGCCACGGAACACGCCTGCTGCCAGCGCATGGCGCATCAATGCGGCTCCACGCGGAATGCGGCGCACTCCTGCTGCCGCACCGAGATGAGCGCTTCCGCTCCGTTCCTGCGCGCCGATGTGGTTACGGCAGTCCCGCCGGTTTCCGCCGCGCTGCCGGCCGCCGCTGAAGCGCAGCCGGTTGCGGCGGAAGCGGGTCTCCAGGTAACAATGGCGGCGGCACACTCCCCACCCGGCGCGTCCGGCTTCTTCACAATCCTGCGCATCTGAACCGCGCTCGCTTTTCCGCGTGAACGGCTTGGTGTCTTTGCCATTTCACGAAGGAGAACGTATGCGCATTCGTTTTGCAGTCGTGCTGGCGATCCTTTGCTTTGTGGCGCCAGTGGCGCAGGCCTCGGGTCACGGTCCCGTCTTTGGCTTCGCCACGCCGGTGAATTCGCAGGGGGAGACGAGCTTCGACTTCGGCATCTTCGGGCGAAGCGCCGACTCGGGCTCGCAGACCGCGGCGAAATCCATGATCAGCTACGGGGTGACGCCTCATTTCCAGCTTTCGCTCGTCGCGCCCGGCCTGATCCAGCAAGGCTCGCTGCCCATGAGCATGATGTCGGGCGGCGAATATCAGGGCAACATGGCGTGGCGCTTCCACCACAATGCCAACGCCGTGGGACGCCGCTTCGAGAGCACGGCCTCGGTCGGCTTTGTCGCGCCCGGCCCGCAGGACAGCTTCGGGATGTTCCGCGGCATTCACTGGGCGCCGGGCATCAATGCCTGGGCGGCGACAGGCGTCGCCTCGCGCAGCCACTATGTTTGGCTGGGCGGCGGGCTGATGAGCTTCGCCGAACGCGGCGGCGATCGCCGGCCGGACGTTTACTCCGCCACCCTCGTCTATGGCTACCGTCCGCCGTCGTGGCGGGCCGACCGCCACGCCTGGGACTGGCGCGTCTTCGCCGAGCTGACCGGTGAGCACACCGGCCTGACGCGACGCTCCGGCGCCGCGCTGCCGGGCAGCGATGCCAGCGTGATCTTCCTCGGGCCAAGCGTGTTGGGAATTTACAAGTTTTTCGCGGTTTCGGGAGGCGTGCAGTTTCCGCTCTTCCGCGACGCGGGCCCCCTGCACGCGCGCGAACGCGCGCGCCTGGTGATTAACCTGAGCTACTTCCATTTTCCGCGTACTCATTCGCACTGAAAGGGAACGGCAATGAAGAAGCTATCGCTTGTTCTGGTCCTGATGCTTGCGGCAGCCTCGGCGCGCGCCGAATTGCGGCGCGCCGAGATCAGCGTCTTCGGCATGGATTGAGGCGTCTGCTCCCACGCCGTGCGCGTGGCACTGAAAAACATCAACGGCGTTGATTCGGTCGACGTCAGCCTCAGCAAAGGCCTGGCCGTGGCCACCTTCAAGCCCGGCAACACCGTGCGCTACGAGCAGCTGTTGCGCGCGATCGAGAAAAATGGCTTCACGATCAAAGGCTCGAAGCTGATTGTGGGCGGAGTGACCGAGCGCGGCGAGGGCGGGACCTGGCTGCGCGTCAGCGGCAGCAGCGAGCGGCTGCGGCTGGCGCCTGCCGACGCGCGCGCCCCGGCCATCGCGCCCGGAAAGAACGTTGAGGTGACCGGCACCGTGCCGGAAGTCCCCAACGGCAAGACGCCCGATGTGCTGCGCTACCAGACAGTGACGGAGAAATGAGATGAGCACAACGGCGGTTCAGGCTCCCGAACGCGGATTCTGGCTGAGGTATCTGTCGCTGTTCTCCTCGCTGGGCACGCTGCTCTGCTGCGCGCTGCCGTCGCTGCTGATCCTTTTCGGATTGGGGGCGACGGTGGCCTCGGTACTCTCCGCCGCGCCGTGGCTGGTCAGTCTTTCGCAGCACAAAGGAACAGTGTTTGGCGCGGCGGGCGCGTTGATCGCCGGCAATTTCATCTACGTTTATGCCATCGTCCCGCGCCTGCCGGCTCCCGCCTGCGAACCCGGCGGCAACACCGGGACCTGCGCCACGGCTTCCCGCGCCACCCGCGTCATTCTCTGGACTTCCGCCGCTCTCTACTCGGTCGGAGCGCTGGTGGCGTTTGTGCTGGGCCCGTTCCTGGTGTGGGTCGATAATGCCCAGTAGAGGACCGGTGGGAGATGCCGTCGGACGCGGTCGCCCGAGGACGCCAGCTCGAATATCTGACCGTCGGTTGGAACCTGGCCGAGGGCGCGGCGTCGGTTGCGGCCGGCGCGCTGGCGGGCAGCATTGCGCTGCTCGGCTTCGGCCTCGACTCGGTCATCGAGGTCGCATCCGGTTCGGCACTGATCTGGCGCCTGCGGTACCAGGACCACCTTCGCCGCGAAACCGCCGAGCGGATGGCGCTGCGCACGGTCGGCATCTGCTTCCTGGCGCTGGCGCTGTATGTCCTGGCCGATTCGGTTCAGTCCCTGGTGCGCTGCGACGCGCCCGAGGCGAGCCGCCTAGGCATCGCCGTGGCGATTGTTTCCCTCATCGTGATGCCGGTCCTGGCGCGCGCCAAACGCGGCGTGGCGCGTGACCTGGAAAGCCGCGCCATGCGCGCCGACGCCCGCCAGACCGATATTTGTGCCTACCTCTCCGCCATCCTGCTCGCCGGCCTCTTGCTGAACGCGCTGCTTGGATGGTGGTGGGCCGACCCGGTGGCCGGTCTTGCCATGGTTCCGCTGATCGCGCGCGAGGGAGTGCGGGCCCTGCAGGGCAAGGAATGCTGCTGAGGGCAAATCGCTTTCCGGGCAGCCGCTCTGCATCCAGCTCCATGTAGAATTCAGCCCTGAGGATGGCGCTACCAGCTACCTCCCATGAGCTCTGAATCGGCCAAATTGCCCCGGGTACCGGCGCCGCAAAATCCGTCCGCGCAAGAGCCTGAGGGCGCACAACTTTCAGCACGGACGGGGGTTAGTAGAGGTGTGAGCAGCGTGGCCGTGACCGGGGACGCGGTTGCGGGGCTGGCTCGTCCAGCACGCGGTCGCGCGGCTGTGCCTGTCGCCTACGACTCCCTCAGCGACGCCCACGTGATGTTGCGCGTCAAGGCGGGCGACGATGCCGCTTTCGACTACCTGGTGGAGAAGTTCCGGCGTCCGCTGATCGGGTTCATGTTCCGCATGGCGCACAACCAGGCGCTGGCGGAAGAGCTGGCGCAGGAAGTTTTTCTGCGGGTGTATCGCTCGCGGCAGACGTACAACGCCGACGCCAAGTTCACCACCTGGCTGTATCGCATCGCGACCAACCTGGCGGTGAACCACGCGCGCGATACCAAGCACGAGCGCGCCGAGAACGCCATCAGTTTGGACGAGCCCGATCCGGAAACCGGGATCGCGCCCGACGTGGCCGACGCGGCGATGACGGCGGAAGAAGCCATGCTGCGCCGGGAGCGCATGGCCGCCATCCGCAAGCAGGTGGATGCGCTGCCCGAGCGCCAGCGCATGGCGGTGCTGATGCACAAGTACCAGGAGATGGATTACCGGCAGATCGCCGAGGTGCTGCACCTGAGCGAGTCGGCCACCAAGAGTCTGCTGTTCCGGGCGTACGAGGCCCTGCGCGAGCGGCTGAAGGAGTTTGTGGCGTCATGAAGTGCAAACAAGTACGCGAAGAGATTTTCGAGCTGCTGAGCGGCACAGCCTCGCCGGCAGCGGAAGAGCACCTGCGTTCGTGCGCCGAGTGCGCCCGCGAGCTCAGGGCAATGCGCGCCACCCTGTCGCTGATGGACGAGTGGCAGGCGCCGGAGCCTTCGCCGTACTTTGCGTCGCGGCTGAAGGCGCGCTTGCGCGACGAAGCAGCCCAACCGCGCACCCTTCGCGAATGGCTGCGCGATGCCTTCTCGCCGTTTACGCTTGCCGGCCGCCGTACGGTGCTGGCCGGCGCCATGGCGCTGCTGGTCACCGCCGGGGTCACGCTGTTCAACGTGAACAAGGGAGGGCAGCAGCCGGAGAAGCCGCTGATCGTGCACACCGGCACTGCCGTGGCCGATTTGCAGGCACTCGACAAGAACCAGGACCTGTACGCCGACTTCGACCTGCTCGACGACATCAACGGTGCCGAAGTGGCGCAGGCGAATCCGTAGCACAAAGGGCCATTGGCGCATGGCTTTTAGCTGTTAGGTTCTGGCTGTCGGTCTTTGGCCCTTAGCTGTTTTGCCGAAGCGGCGACGCAGGTGAAGCTGTAAGTCCCGGGTTTAACTAAAAGCCAAGGGCCAATGGCTAAAGGGCGCTTTTCTAACATGAAGTTCGGTCCCATCTCGATACTGCTTGTCGCCGCCTCGCTGGCCGCGCCCGCGCTGGCGCAGCGCCCGCAGCGTGCCGACGACCGGCCGCGCGACGAGCGCCATCGCCGCAATGCCGCGGGGCGCTGGCAGGCGAACCAGTGGCAGGCGCCCGGAAATCGTCCGCAGAATAACGCTGTTCCGCCGTCCGCCCAGGGCGAGCGTCCGTTGCGCGGGCCCGGCCCGCACGCGGGCGATTGGCTGCGGCGCTATCGCAATCTCCCGCTTGACCAGCAGCAGAAGGCCCTCGACAGCGACCCCAACTTCCGCGCGCTTCCGGCGGAACGCCAGGAGCGCCTGCGCCAGGCCTTGCGGAAATTCGGGCAGAAGACGCCCGAGGAGCAGCAGCGCATCCTGAACCGCATGGAAGTGTGGGAGCACCTCTCCCAGGAGCAGCGCGACCGTGCCCATGGCATCTTCGATCGGCTCCGGACGATGCCCGAAGATCGCCGCCAGCAGATCCACTCCGCCTTCGCGGCGCTGAATCGCATGGACCCGGCCGAGCGCCAGCGGGTCATGCAGTCCGACCGCTTCCGCTCGTCCTTTTCCGACGAGGAGCGCCAGATGATCTCCGACGCGCTCGAACTGGGCGTGCCTCCCAGCCGCATGAAGCCGCAGCGGAGCACCCCCGAACAGAAGTAGTGCGCCCTTGCAGGCGGCAATCAGCACTTAGCAATTAGCATTTGGCCGTGGAGGGCCGCCCGCGGAGCAACCACCGCCCTCCTTCGTGGTCAGCCCTTGCGTTTCCGTGGGCAGCTTTGGACGTTCACGGCCAAGCGCCAACTGCGCAATGCTAAGCGCGGTCTCACCGAAACAGGTTCTTCAGCAGGAAGAACACATTGGCCGGCCGCTCGGCCAGGCGGCGCATGAAGTATGGATACCACTGGGTCCCAAACGGGATGTAGACGCGCATCCTCCAGCCCTGCTCGACCAGCGATTTCTGCAGATCGCGGCGAATGCCGTAGAGCATCTGGAACTCGAAGGCGTCGGGGGGAATTTTTTCGGCGCGCGCGAAGGCGATGGTGGCCTCAATCATCTTCGGATCGTGCGTGGCGATGCCGTGGTAGACGCCGCTCTTGAGCAGCATCTTCATGAGGCGGACGTAGTTCGCGTCCACGTCCGATTTTTTCTGGAAGGCGATTTCGGGCGGCTCCTTGTAGGCGCCCTTGCACAGGCGGATGCGGATGCGGTCGGCGAGCAGCTGCTCGACATCCTTCTCGCTGCGATACAGATACGACTGGATCACCGCGCCCACGCGGCCCGCGTGGCTTTTCCCGTTCTGACCCAGGCCCCGGTGCAGTTCGCGGACAAAGTCGAGCGTGCGCTGCGTGTAGGCCGACCCCTCCATGTCCACGCGCACGAAGGCGGCACGGGCAGGGTCCTGGCTGCCCGGGCCCTGCTGCGCCGCAGCCTTGGCGACCAGTCCGGAGACCAGTTCGCGCGCCAGCGCCTCGTCCACGTCGAGCCCCATGTGGGTGAGCTTCAGGCTGACGTTGGCGTTGAGCTCGCCGGCGGCGATGGCGTCGAGCAGCTGATGATAGAGCTGCGCGCTGCGGCGCGCCTCGCCGGGACTGGTGACGTTCTCACCCAGGTTGTCGAGGCTCACCGACATGCCCAGCCGGTTGACGGCGCGCGTGGCGGCGAGCGCGTCTTCAATCGTCTCGCCGGCCACAAAGCGCCGGCTCATGCGCTGTCCGACGGCGGAGCGCTCGGCCAGCGCGCGCAGCCAGCGGCTGGTGGAAAGCCAGATGAAAAAAGCCCTCAACATGAGGGCTGGTTTCCAGGTGCTGAGGGCAACGCGCCCAGCCGGCGCGGCGGGCGGGCGGGCGGGTTGAGTGCGGGGACTCATTGGGGCGAACGGTTAGGGTGCGGTCGCCAGCGCAGGTTTGTCAACCGGCGCGGCCCAAGGAAGGCAGGAGAAGTCACAAAGCAAAGCCGGAGCTCATTGCGGATTGCGCTGTGAGCAGCGGGCGCGTATAAGGCCCGCGTGGGGCCAGGCCAACGAATGGCGAGTCCTTAGGCGCCCAGCCGACAGGCAATAGCGTGCCGCCGACGAGGAAGTCTCGTCTTGCTGTGCACGTAGCGCAGGTTTTGTTGTCCACTTCCCGCCACATTCGTGCTACCCTGTGCGCCGAGTATCCATTCCACGGCCACCTTCCCGGCGTCTTCATTGATAGCGGCCCGGCAATTTTTATTGAGGAGGAACGGCCATGGGATTCGGTTCGTCGGCCCGCCGCCCGCACGCCCCAACCTTGACCACCATGCTCCTGCTGATGGCGCTGGCATGCGCTGTTTTGCCGCTGCAGGCGCAATCGCAGCCGCAGGTTGCCGTTGTCTTCAACCTGCAAAGCAACGACCTCACCGTCATCGACGCCAAGTATCGCGTCTTCTACAACAAGTTCGAGAAGAAGACATTGCCGATCCAGGGATACGACCTTCGCGGCGCCATCCAGGACGAGTTCATGACCATGCTCGCCGCCGACACGCGCTACAAGTGGCGCCCGGCCGAGGCGGAGGACAAGCTCGATGCCGCCAGGCTCGCCGACGAAAAGCACCGCACGCCGGAAATGGTGTCGTCGGCCAAAGCCGACCGCGTGCTCGTGGTTGACGTGGTCGGCTTCGGCGCATGGGTGACCGGTCTCGCCAAGGACCGCATGGAGGTCCTGGCCTACGTCACCATGCTCGACCGCGCCACGGGCCGCAAACTCTGGAAGGAAAAAATCTTCGAGAAGGTGGGCTTCTCCGGCGACCTGCAGAAACTCCAGGCCGAAGATCAAAAGGAAATGAAGCAGGGCATCAACTCGCTGATCGAGAAGGCCTGCCAGGCGACGAAGACAAAAATGGCCGACAACAAGGTATAAGCGGGAGGCCGGCGATGCCGCGCATGCTGCTTTCCATCCTTCTTCTTCTTCCTCTTCTGCCGCGGGTGTCGGCGCTTGCCGACGATACCGGCTCGATCCGCATCAAGGCTGACGCGGGCGAGGCCGAGGTCTTCCTCGACGGCAAAGGCGTGGGCAAATCGCCGCTCACACTCACCGGCGTCACCCCCGGCGCCCACCAGGTCACGCTCACGCGGCCCGGTTACGAAGACCATGAGCAGCAGGTGCAGGTCGCGCCCGGCGCGACGGCGAAGGTCTTCGTCATGATGAAGGCGCTCCGCGCCGAGCTGCCCAAATTTCCGGTGCAGTACTACGCCCTGCACCAGCACGCCGCCGGCGCGTGCAACGGCATCCTTACGGTGACGGCGGAAGCGCTCGATTACAAATCCAGCGACGGCAAAGACGTGTTCCACATTCCCATCGACGACATCAAGTCGCTCTCACGCTCCATGGGCACGGCCTGGTGGACCTCGTCGCCGCTAAGCACGCCGGGCGAGTACGCCGGCTGCCGCCTGGAAATTCCCGGCCGCAGCCTGGGCTTCTTCGCGTACGAGCAGGACCCCGGCGCGCCCGCCGGCCCGATCGAAAACCGGGCGAAGTTTCGCCAGGCCGAGAAGACCAAAGAGCTGTTCGAGCTGGTCTATCGCCTCTGGATGGATTCGCTGCCAAGACGGCAGAAGACGGCAGCGAAGTAGACCCGCGGCCCACATGTTGTTGGGTTTCCTTTGTGCGCCTTCGTGTCCTTGCGTCCTTCGTGTTTGGGCCTTTCGAGCGCCGTTGACAGCCGCCGCCGGCGTTGCCTACGATTTCGCCTCCATGCGCCGCCTGCGGATCCTCGTCATGCTCGCGCTCGTCCCGTTGCTGCGCTCGGCCGCGCCTCCGGCCGAGCCGGGCGACGAAATCTGGATGGAGATTCCCGATCCGGCGATGAAGGTCCAGGGCAACACCGCCGCCGAACTGCCCGCGCCGGCGCTGCGCTACTTCACCATCCACCTGGAGCGCGACCAGAGCAAGGTGGACTACGGCAGCATCAAGTCGAAGATCAACACCGAATCGGCGGGCGGCGTGAGCGACTGCAAGAGCGTGCCCAACGAGATCGTGTGCATCTTCGATTTGAAGCGCCGCGCCGGCTTCGATCTGCACCCCGGGCGCAACGCCATCGAGATCGAATACAAGGACCCGTACGAGCGCTACCACTACGCCTCGTTCCTGCTGCAACTGGGCGGCAAGCCAACCGTCATGCGCGCCGGCGCGAAGGCCGGCCCGCCGGAAAGACCGGGCGGCGAGAAATACGCCGTGGTGGTCGGCGTCTCGCACTACCAGTTCTCGGGGCCCGGCCTGCCGAACCTGCAATTCGCCGATCGCGACGCCTCGGCTTTTCGCGACTTCCTGATGTCGCCCGACGGCGGCAACTTCCCGCGCGACAACATCAGGTTCCTGCTCAACGAAGACGCCACGTCGCAGGCCGTGCTCAGCGCACTGCGGACATTCTTGACCAAGCCTCGCCCGCAGGATGTGGTGGTGATTTATTTCGCGGGACACGGCTCGCCCGATCCCAACGATCGCCGCAACCTGTATCTGCTGACCTACGACACCAAGCCCGACGACATGGGCGGCACCGCCATCCCCATGACCGAGCTGCCAAAAATCCTGACCGAAGTCGTCAAAGCCAAGCGCGTGGTGCTCATTGCCGACAGCTGCCACAGCTTCGGCATCATGGGACGGCGTTCGGGCCCGGCCAACGCCAACAACCTGATCAACGAATATCTTTCGGCGACGTCGGCGCAAGGCCAGCGCGCGGTGATGACCGCCAGCGACGTCAGCGAAAAGTCGCAGGAAGACCCGAAGTGGGGCGGCGGACACGGCGTCTTCACCTGGTACGTGCTGCGCGGGCTGAAGGGCGAAGCCGACGCCAACCACGATGGCACCGTGACCGCGGGCGAACTGTTCCACTACGTCCACGAAGAAGTGCAGAAGGCCACCAACAGCCAGCAGACGCCGCTGGCCTCGCCGGGGCTGGCGGAAAATTTGGCGTTGTCGGGCGCGGGAATGCGGGCGGGGACGGCGTCGGGGAGGTAAGCCTACTTCCTCAGCTCCCCCGCCCTCTGCAGATCCCGCTGCGCCGCCGACCTGGTATTCTCGCTCTTCTCGAACACATGCCCGCGCAACTCCAGCAGGTCGGCATCGCCGGGATGCGCCGCGATCATCTCGTTCAACGCCGCGACCGTGTCGTACCAGACGCCCGCGTCCACCAGCGCCTGGAGCCGCCGCGTGTCGTCGCCGCCGGCGTTCGCCAGCGCTGCTTCAAGGTTCTTGCGCTCAGTGCCGCCGACGATTTCCATCGTCAGTTCCGGAGAGGGCGGGCCCGAAGTTGCCGACTCCGGCTGCACCGTCCACGTGTAACGCTTTCCCGGCGCCAATCCCGCCGACGCCAAGGCCCGGTACTCGTATCCGTTCACCGACTCGCGCAGCAGCTCGTTGCCGTCGGCGTCATTCAGCGTGAAGACGAACTTGCGCGTGGGCCCCGGATACGTCCAGGCGAACACGGGCGTCGTCGTGTAGGACTTGGCGGACATGGGCGCCAGCGGCTGGGGGAAGCGGTCGCCCGAGCCGCGCGTGGCGCCGCCCACGGTGGCCTGCTTGGCCAGCGCGGCCGCGTCGGCGCGCTCGAACTTCGCCAGGTCCACATTGACGCGTGGACGCTTGGCCGGCGGCGGCGGCGGCGAAGGTGAAGCTTGCTTCGCCTGCGCGAAAGAAATCGCAGTCAAAAACAGAACACAAGCAAGCAGACGAAGCGCGCCCATTGACGACCCCCTACTTTGTCCCGGCGGCATCGGCGGCCGCGGCGGTGTAGATGAGAATCTTACCTTCAAACCCCTTCACCTCGACTTCTCCGGCGGGCGCGAGCGCGCACTTGTGTTTGACCAGCTCATAGGTCGCCGGGCTCACGGCGATGTCGGTGCCCAGGTCTTTGTTCGCGCTCTCCAGTCGAGACGCCAGGTTCACCGTCTCGCCGATCACGGAATACTCCAGCCGGGTGGCCGCGCCCACGTTGCCGGCCGTCAGCGGACCGGTGTGAATGCCCACGCCGATGCGCAAATCGCGCGGAAACGCCGGATCGCCGGCGTGCTCGGCTGCGAGCTTGGCGGCGCGCTCGACCATGGCGAGCGCGGCTTCGACGGCGGCGCAGGCGTCGGCCTCGGCGCCCTGGCTGATGGGCACGCCGTAGACCGCCATGATGCCGTCGCCGATGAACTTGTTCAGGAACCCGCCGCGAACCTGGATTTCTTCCGCCATGGCGGTGAAGTACTCGTTCAGCCAGGCCAGCACTTCCGCCGACGGCTTGCCGGCTGTGTTCCGGGTGAAGTTGCGGATGTCGCTGAACAGCACCGTGGCGACCACTTCCTTGCCGGCGAGCACCACCTCGCCGCGGCGGTCCCAGATCTCAGCCGCGACTTCCGGCGCGACGTAGCGCGAGAACAGGCCCATCAGCTCGGCGCGTTCCCGCTGCGTGGCCGAGTGCAGCAGTTGCTCGCGCAGAAAGCGATAGCCGTATCCAACCGGCAGCCCGAGAAGCAAAGCGAATTCGACGGGGACCCAGTCGAACCACCGCTGGCCGAGAGTGAACGCCGCCTGCGCGCCGCCGATCAGCAACGCCATGAGCGTGAGCGTGGTGAGGACACCGGCCGCCGCGCGCCGGGTAACGATGGCGAACATCGCCACCAGCGCCACCACGATCAGGATTGCCCAGTTCACGCGTCCGGAGACCGGCGCAACGACGCGCCCGGTGAGCAGCGAGTTCAGCGACGCCGCCTGGATCTGCGTGCCGGCCAGTTGCGGACGCACGCCGCCATAGCGGCGGCGGAACAGCGGCGTGGTGTGGCGGTCGGCGCCAGCCGCGCTGCTCTGCCCGATGAGCACGACTTTGCCGGCGAACTGCGAGGCGTCAAAACCCGGCTGAAGCAGGGTTCGCGCCGAAACAGTCCGCGCGGGCTGCGGGCTCCACGTCCCGATCAGCGCGGTGTTGAAGTTCTGTTCGGCGAGCGGAATCATTGCTGGACCGAAGCGGATGCGCGGCTGGCCGGGCACCGGCTCGATGGGCGTGCGGCGGAAGTTCACCGCCAGCGCCGCCGGAAACGAGAGCACGTTGGAATCTCTGGCGGGCAGCAGAAACATGCGGCGGATGAAGCCGTCGTCGTCCACCGGCATATTGATGAAGCCCACGCCGAGCGCCGCGCCCGCCTTGCAGTTCGACGCCGCCTGCTCGTCAACCTCGCAGATCGCCGGCAGCGGATTTTGCGCCGGCACTCCCGCCGAGCCCGCCACGCTGCCCACGATCACGTTCTGCGCTTCGGCGATTGCCGCCGCCAGTTCCTGGTCGCCTTTCTCGTTACGCGCCTCGGTGAGCAGGATGTCGAGCCCGATCAGGTCGGGCTTTCCGGCGGCGACGCGGCGCAGCACGTCGGCAACGACGGTGCGCGGGACGGGCCAGGTTTTGAGCGTGAGGACAGTGTCGTCGTCGAAGTCCACCACCACGATGCCGGCCGCGCGCGGCGCGGGACTCGCCAGATTGACCAGCAGGTCGTATCCCCACCAGCGCACGTCGCTGACGAATGCGGTTTCGCGAGAGAGATAGACTGCCGCGACTACCGCCCAAGCCAAAAGCACGGCAGCGAGGAGCGGTTTCGATTTTTCCAGAAGGCCCACGCGGTTGAGGGTTGGAGCGCGGGTATTATCCCATCGCGCCGGCGCGACAGTGAGCATTTAGCTGCGGAAGCGCAGCCAGCTGCGTCTCTGCGTCTTTACGCCGCTATGCCAGTCTGGTACAGCTCGTCGCTGCCCACGTCAAACACCCGGTTGAGCCGCGCGCGGAAGTTCTCAAAGGCAAGATGCGCGCCCAGCTCCAGCAGCTGCTCTTCGGAGAATTGCGCCCGCAGCCGCGCGAACAGTTCGTCCGAGATGTTCGACGGCGTGCTGGCCATCGCGTCGGCCAGCTCGATCACCAGCCGTTCGACGTCGGTGAAGACGCTGAAATCGGCGCCCGGCACGGCTTTCAGCTTTTCATCCGAGAGCCCGGCTTTTCTGCCCACGGCAGAATTGATGTCCACTCAAAACGGGCAGCCGACGCGGGCCGCCGTCCGCACTTTGCCGAGCTGGATGTAGCGCAGCGAAACGCGCCGCCTCCGCCCCAGCGCCACCTCCATCAGGATGCCGCCCCACACCACGCCGGGCACGCGCATCTGCAGCTTGGCCGGCGTCAGGTCTTTGCCGAACATGCGGCGCATAACGCCGTAGAACCAGCGCAGGTGCCACGGGGCGTCTTTCTTTTCGATTCCTGATATGCGGGCGTGCGGCATCGGTCTCCTCCTGGGCGACAGGATCACCCCTGCTTAGTGGATGCGCGATGCGGCGCAATGATTCCCGAATTTAGCGCGCGGAGAAAGCGAAAATCGTCACGCTGTGGAAACGCTCGCCCGGGTTCAGCACGGTGGAAGGAAAGTCCGGATGATTGGGCGAGTCCGGAAAATGCTGCGTCTCGAGGCACAGTCCGGCGCGGCGGCCGTAGCTGCGCCCGCCTTTGCCGATGGCGCTGCCGTTCAGGTAGTTGCCGGTGTAGAACTGCACGCCCGGTTCGGTCGTGCTCACGGTGAGCACGCGGCCGGAGCCGGGCTCGTACAGCTCGGCGACCACGCGCAGCTTGCCGGGACTGTCGAGCACGAAGTTGTGGTCGTAGCCGCGTCCGGCCTCGATCTGCGAGTCCTTCTCGTCAATGCGCTCGCCCACGCGGCGCGCCTGGCGGAAATCGAACGGCGTGCCGGCGACCGGGCGCAGCTCGCCGGTGGGAATCAGCGTGGCATTCACCGGCGTGAAGCGCGCGGCGTGGATGGTCAGCTCGTGTCCCAGCACGTCTGCCGACGCGCCGCCGCTCAGATTGAAATAAGAATGGTTGGACAGGTTCACGACCGTGGGCTTGGCAGTGGTCGCGCCGTACTCGATCTTCAATGCGCCGCCGCTGAGCGTGTAGCGCACGACTGCCGTTAGCGTTCCGGGAAATCCCTGGTCGCCGTCGGGACTGGTGTGCTCCAGCTCGACGCCGTTGCCAATGCGCTTCGCCTTCCAGACCAGCTTGTCGAAGCCGAGCGGCCCGCCGTGAAGCGCGTTGCCGTTGTTGTTGGTGGGAATACGGTAGCCGGCGCCATTCAGCGAAAACCTGCCGCCGGCGATGCGGTTCGCATAACGCCCGATGAGCGACCCGAAGTGCGGATTGTTCGGTCCCGTAGCCCTCGAGCGTGTCGAAGCCGAGGACCACGTCGGCCATCGTTCCTTTGCGGTCAGGAACGCGCAGCGACTGCACCACGCCGCCGTACGTAAGGACGGTGGCTTCAGCGCGCCCGTCCGAAAGGGTGAATGCTTCGACCGCCACGCCATCGGGAGTCTTGCCGAACGGACGACTGCTCACGCGAGTCTGCGCCCCGGCTCCGGCCACCAGCACGGCGGCACAGAGCAGCAGTGGAATCGCCGCTGGCACAGTGACCACACGCATTCAAGAGAAAAGCGCCGGGTGGACGCCGCCCCGCTTACGACCAGCTCACTTCGCGGTATTGCCCCACGCGAATGAATTCGTAACTCTTCAGGCTGTCGAAGTCGTTGCGCTCGGCCAGGGCAACAATGCGCTCCATCAGTTCATCCGCCTGCCTGGGCTCAGATTCCTGGTCGCCTTCCAGAGACGCCACGAGTTGAACCAGGGTCGAACGGGAGAACTTGAGCGGGGCGTGCTGCTCATCGCGCTGGCCTCAGAAAACCAGGATGAACGCACCGGGATAATACCGGAAAGCACAGTCACTGGACAGCCGGACCGCCGGCCGCTGTTTTACTGAACGAAACGCTGTCAGGCGCACCTGGCGGCGCGTGGCGGCTGGCCTCCCGCCATCCAAGCCAGCCCGTCGCGGGCCACCAGGGTGGCGCGATCGGCGATGCGCGCGAGGTTGTTTGCCGAACCCAGCTCCCAGGCGATCTCCGACACGCTGCTGGCTGAACCGCGCCGGCGGAACGCTGCCTCCATCACCTCCAGCGTCCATTGATCGGCGAGACGACACTCCAGGGCGTGCTGCGCGAGGAGCGTGTCGCGATGCCGCACCGCAGTGAGCACGCGGCGGCACTGGTGCGCCACCGCAATGGCCAGCGGCTCGAGCGACGGGAGAGCCACGAGCGGCTCACGCGCCGTTACCGATTCGGACGCACAGCGCGCCGCCCGTCCCAGCCGAAGCAACGAAGCGCGCAGGTGCAGCTCGGCCGCCGTCACTCTCGGGCTCGCCTCGCTGCCGTCGACCACCGGCTGCGTGGTGGGAACCCCCCAGGCGTCGCCGTCGGCGAACTCCCAGGATTGCAACATCGACAGGCAGGCCAGGGCCCGGTCGCCGCGCACAATGGCGCGGACGGAGGCATCGACCACCGGCTGCACAACCTCGATCAGGCCAGGAACGTCGCGCGGCGGGATTGGCGGAAGCGGGACACGGGTCACGGCCAGCATGGATACCCCTTGAGTAAAAAGTCGGTCGAAAGCTGGAAGGACGGACGCCAGGTTCGACGCCGTCCGGTATTTCCACCATGTATTGAGTTTTCACCTTAAGCGGGCGGGATAAAAAGCAGGTAACCGTAAGGTTAATTTCGTGTAAATCTCCCGCAACCCTGATTTTCACCGGTAATTTCCAGCCGCTCGCGCCCTTTCTGCATCCAATCCACAGCAACGGCCCGCAATTCCACGGAAGAGGCTCGATCAATTCATAGCAGGTCAGTCCGGCGGGCGGAAAGCGGCCGCCGGTAAGTCGCGCACCGGCGGGCGCGCCCCGCCACAGCTAGAAGGGCCATTCAGTGAAGAAGTCCGAAGTGGTGCAAGCCTGGGGCCGCATCCTGCGCGGCATTCGCCCCACCCTTTCCATTGAAATTACGCGCGAGTGTCCGCTGCATTGCCCGGGATGCTACGCCTACGAAGACATGCACCTGGGCACGGGCGTCAATTTGCGCCGGCTCGCCGACAAGAAGGGCGACGAACTGATTGCCGGCGTGCTGGGCGTGGTGGACGAGTACCGGCCGCTGCACGTCTCCCTCGTGGGCGGCGAGCCGCTGGTGCGATACCGCGAACTCGAGGTCATCGTGCCCGAGCTGCGCCGCCGCGGCGTCCACGTGCAGGTGGTGACCAGCGCGGTGCGTCCGCTGCCGGAGAGCTGGAAGGCGTTCCGCGACAAGTTCACCGTGGCCGTCTCGATTGACGGCCTCCAGCCGGAGCACGACCTGCGGCGGCGCCCGGCGACCTATGAGCGCATCCTGAAGCACATCGCCGGACACCGCGTGATCATCCACTGCACCGTGACCGGGCAGATGGTGAAGCGCGCCGGCTACCTGAACGACTTCCTCGCCTTCTGGACGCCGCGTCCGGAGATCGGCAAAGTGTGGTTCAGCTTCTTCACGCCGCAGCGCGGCGCGATGTCCCCCGAAGTGCTCACGCCCGAAGAAAGAGCGCAGACCATCGAGCTGCTGCTGAAGCTGCGCGAGGCGTATCCCAAGCTCGACATGCGCGCCTCCGTCATCCGCGAGTTCGCCCGCCCGCCGGAGTCGCCGGAAGAGTGCATCTTCGCCAAGACGACACACACGATCTCCGCTGATTTGAAGACGCGCGTCACGCCCTGCCAGTTCGGCGGCGATCCCGACTGCTCCCAGTGCGGCTGCATGGCCAGCATGGGCCTGGCAGCGGTGGGAAACTACAAGCTGATCGGCGGGTTGACGGCGGGGCACGTGTTTCGGGCTTCGTTCGCGGTGGGCGACAAGGTCAAAAGCCTCACACAAAGGGCACGAAGGACGCACAAAGGGCCTGCCGGTGCGCGCGTCTCTGCGCTGAAGATTCTGCCTGCCTCGGTCAATGGCGAGGACGGCCGCTAGGCTGCGCCGTCCACGTTGTAGCGACGGGCGCCCTCGCCCGTCGGCACGCCACCACGACTCCAGACTTCTGTCCCGGATTCGATTCACCACGGAGACAGAGCGGCGGACTAGAAAGGCACATCTTCATCCGTTCCGAGCGGCAAATTCATGTTCGCCGCCTGTGCCGCCTTCGCCTTCGGGGCCTTCTTGAACGTCACCTCCAGCAGACGCGGATACTGGAGTTCTTTCCCGTTCAGAAGCTCCTCGATCGTAAGAATCTGCAGTCGCGGATACTGCTTCCCGACGCCCTCTGATTTGTACAGGCCCGCCTCTGCCGCCTCTTTCTTCATGGGAGCGGTCGGCTCTTCCAGGCAAATCAGCGCTCCAATCTCCGCCTTCTCACGCTCAATCACACCGCGGAGATCGCGTACTTGCGAAACGTTCACGTGCCCCGCTTTGACTGAAAAGATGATCTGCCGCGCCGTGTCGCTCTTATCGTCGTGGAAGTAGAGACGACCATCGATGCCCTGATCGGCGCCTTTTTTCTTTTCCACCGGTCTCGCTCCCACAAGCCCCAGCGCCCACCACTGGAACTGATACGGGTCCTGCTTCGCGAGTTCCGCTGCGCCCGTTGCATCCAATGGCTCTCCAATTACTTCGTAGGTGTCGCGCACGGCAGCGCCATACGCATCCGCGAGGCGCTTCTTTATGAGATTGATTGCGAGGTGCGTAACATCAATGCCGATCCAGCGCCGTTTTAAGCGCTGCGCCACTGCAACCGCCGTCCCGCAGCCGCAGAACGGGTCGAGTACAACCTCACCCTCGTTGCTGCTGGCCGAAATGATCCGCTCTAGAAGCGCTTCCGGCTTCTGGGTGGGGTACCCGAGCTTTTCATTCGAACGGTTGTTGATAACAGGGATGTCCACCCACACGTTCTGAACGGGCACTCCCGGCATTTCGTCGAGGTACCGTTTGTATTGAGGCACTGCACCAGGTCGCGTCTGAATGATTCGTCCTTGCCGATACAGCTCTTCCATCTTGGCTTTTGTATAGCGCCAGTATCTGGTTACTCCAAGAAACTCGTATTGCGGGTTGCCCTTCGCGGCACCGCCGGGCCCTTGAAGATTGTCGATTCGATAGCGCCGTCCGTCCGGGTCCACACGGCGATAGTCGCGCTCTATGTACTCCGGATCGTATGGCGTGTAGAGCGGGTTCCAGGTTCTCGCGTCGGACTTGGAGCAGAACAGTATCGTGTCACTTACTCGACCAAAATGCTTGGCGCCCTGCTTTGCGTCGCTGTGAGCGCTACTACGTTTCCAGACAATCTCATTGACGAAGTATTGCGGCCTGAACACCGCATCCATCAGCATCTTCAAATAGTGACTCGCCGTCGGATCGCAGTGCAGGTAAATCGAGCCGGTCACCTTCAGCACGCGATGCAGCTCCACAAGCCGCGGAGCCATCATCGCCAGATACGCCATCATGTCGGAGTGGCCTAGGAACGTGCGGAACGCCCGCAAGGCATCCGCTACGCGGCCGCCGCGCTCCAGCATTTCGTGGTAGCTGCGCTCCGACTCAACGTTCCACTCCCACGTGTCTTCGAACGGCTTGAATCTGCGAGCTGGAGCGTGTGCCGTCGCGCTCTGCAAACAGCACGTTGTAGTCCTGCCGGCTGTTGAACGGCGGATCGAGGTAAATCAGATCAACCGTTTCGTCGCCAATGTAGCGGCGCAAAACATCGAGATTGTCGCCGTAATAGAGCTGGTTCTTATTCATTCCTGCTGGACTCTAGCACAGCTTTTCGACGCCGCCGCTGCCTGGAGTTCGTTCGTTAATGCGAAAAGACAAATGTCGCAACATTGCGCTTGCCCTTCCACAGCCGGGCACGATATTCAAGCTACAACACTCTCACGGACTATAGCTATAAGACATTGTCTTTTGTTCTGAATACTTTGCCTCCAACTCCTGCAAACTCAAAGACCTGGAAACATTTTTCCGCTAACGCACTGATTCTCAAAGACCGGATTTTGCGGGTACCGGGGGGTGGCGCACGCGCTGTGCCAAACTTTGACAGTTCGACGGGGCAGTTGGGTTTCAATTCGGCAATTCCGCAGTTCGGCAATTCGGCAATCGGCTACGGGCCAACTCGCGTTAACATTCGACTTCGTGAAGACGGCTCTTAAAACCCTCATCTGGACGGCGATTGCGGCCGTTGGCGCGCTTTGCGTGGCGGTGATCGCCATCCATCGCGGCGAGCCGATCAGCGCCACCTGGCTGGTGACGGCGGCGCTGTGCTGCTACGCCATCGGCTATCGCTTCTACTCCAAGTTCATCGCGGCCAAGCTGCTGGCGCTCGACGAGCTGCGCGCCACGCCGGCCGAGCGCCTCGACGATGGCCGCGATTTCTGCCCGACGAACAAGTGGGTGGTCTTCGGACACCACTTCGCCGCCATCGCCGGGCCCGGGCCGCTGGTGGGGCCGGTGCTGGTGGCGCAGTTCGGCTATCTGCCGGGAACGCTGTGGATCCTGGCCGGCTCGATCCTGGGCGGATGCGTGCAGGACTTCGTCATCCTGCTGTTCTCCATCCGGCGCGACGGCAAGTCGCTCGGGCAGATGGCGCGCGAGGAGATTGGCGGGCTCTCGGGGACCATTGCGTTCACCACCATCATCACCATCATCGTGATCCTGCTGGGCGTTGTGGCGCTGATCGTGGTCAACGCGCTGAAGTCGAGCCCGTGGGGCACGTTCACCATCGCCATGACGATTCCCATCGCGCTGCTGATGGGCGTGTACCTGCGCTCGATCCGGCCGGGGAAGGTGGTGGAGGCCTCGGCCATCGGCTTCGTGCTGCTGCTCGCCGCGATCTGGGGCGGGCAGGCGGTGGCACACTCGGCGACATGGTCGGCGGCGTTCACGCTGACCGCGCCCACGCTGGCGGTGGCCATCATTCTTTATGGCTTTGCCGCCTCGGCGCTGCCGGTGTGGCTGCTGCTGGCGCCGCGCGACTACCTGAGCACGTTCATCAAGCTGGGAACGGTGCTGCTGCTGGCCATCGGGATCATCGTGCTGCGGCCGACGCTGCACATGCCCGGGCTGACGCGCTTCATTGACGGCACCGGGCCAATCTTTGCCGGCAAGATTTTCCCGTTTGCGTTTATCACTGTCGCCTGCGGCGCGGTGAGCGGCTTCCACTCGCTGATCTCCAGCGGAACCACGCCCAAGCTGGTGACGCACGAGACCGAGAGCCAGATGATCGGCTACGGCGCCATGATGGCCGAGTCGTTCGTGGCCATCATGGCGATCATCGCGGCGTGCGTGCTGCAGCCGGGTTTGTATTTCGCCATCAACAGCCCGGCGGGGATTGTGGGCGAGAGCGCGGCCGCGGCGGCGACGACGATTTCGGGCTGGGGGTTTCCGGTTTCGGCCGCCGACATCAACGCTCTCGCGGCGGCGGTGGGTGAGAAGACCATGCTGAACCGCACCGGCGGCGCGCCCGCGTTCGCCGTGGGCATGGCCAACATTTTTGCGCGCAGCCTGGGCGGACAGGCGGTGATGGCCATCTGGTACCACTTCGCCATCATGTTCGAGGCGCTGTTCATCCTCACCATTCTCGATGCCGGCACGCGCGTGGGCCGCTTCCTGCTGCAGGACGCGCTGGGGCACATCTGGAAGCCGCTGGGGCGGACGAGCTGGTATCCGAGCATCATCGCCACCAGCGCCATGATGGTGCTGGCCTGGGGATATTTTCTCTGGCAGGGCGTGAAAGATCCGCTCGGCGGCATCAACTCGCTGTGGCCGCTGTTCGGCATCGCCAACCAGTTGCTGGCGACGGTGGCCATGTGCGTGGCGACCACCATCATCATCAAGACCGCAAAGGAAAAAACGGGCAAGATGCGCTATGCGCTCGTCACGCTGCTGCCGCTCCTGTGGCTGGTGGCGGTGACGTTCACCGCCTCGTGGCACAAGATCTTCAATCCGAACCCGCGGATCGGGTTCCTGGCGCACGCGCGGCAGTTGAGCGAGGCCGCGGGCGGGAGTCCCACGGGCGAAGTCGCGCGGCTGATCTTCAACGACCGGCTGGACGCGGTGGTGACGGCCCTGCTGGTGGCGCTCTCGGCCGGCCTGCTGCTCGATTCCGGCATGGAGTGGCTGCGCGTGCTCAGCGGACGAAAGCCGGCGCGCGTAAAGGAAACGCCTTTCGTGGCGAGCCGGACGGCGCGGTCGGCGGGGGACTAGAGAAGCAGGTTTCGAGTTTTAAAGTTTCAAGGTTCATGTTTCACGCGGAGCGGGGAAGCGCATAGCGGAGAGAAAACCCGGGTCACACTGCGGCGGTTACTGTTTTGCGGCGCGCGGAGTTACGAGAGGAATCTTTCGCGGGATGGGGTGCGGGAATACTCTGCGCGTCAGCTAGCAGGACGTTCACCCATTCGGTGCGTTTCTCCTGCCTTCAGGGCGCAGCTCAATGTGGCTGCGCCCGTCCAACCTGCGCCGCCGACTTGGAATTTCGACGCCCGCCGGGCGGCGCGTGCCGCGGCTCAAACCCGCTGAATCATCTGGTCCACGCTGCTGAGGAACTGCTCAGGGCCGTCCTGTTTGCTGAGGACCTCGTCGGGACAAGCCTCGGATGGCAGATAGAGCGTGTGGTTGGCGATCAAGGCAAGCTTCTGCGCCGGATTCGTGGCTTTGATCTGTTCGCAGAACTCGAGCGCCTCGGCGGCGTTGTGGCCCACATCGACCATGACGAGCGCGAATTCGCCAACGGTGAGCATGTTGAGGGCTTCGCCGAGGGTGCGCGCGCCTTCAACTTTGTATCCGCGCTGGCGGAGCATGATCTTGCGGAGGCGCTGCACGGTGGCGTCACCATTGACGAGCAAAATGCGACCGGGGGCTGAGATCAGCATGAAAAGATTTCACCGAAAAGCTGGGTCGAGCATAGCAGCCGAAGGCGGCGGAAAACATCCTCCGAAAACCCTAGTACCCCGTGAAAAGCCCCTCTGGACGCGGCTTTTCAGGCAGCACTCAGCACTCAGCAGTCAGCCCTTGCACATCCCGGCAAAAACGCTTGCTTGTTCGCAGAAGGCGATCGGGGGCTGAATGCTGACTGCTGAGTGCTGAGTGCTGCCATTGCACAATTTTCTGGCACTTGACAACGGCGGCGAGGGGGCGCAGAATCCAAGTCCCTTAGGCGAACAAAAAGCGAAAACTACTCACCTCTGAGTAGCTGCGCTTCGCGCCGGATTTGAGGTTCCTGATGTCGCTGCCAGCCGCGGTCCCCGCTCCTGCCGTCTTCCCTGCTGTCTTTCCGGATGTGGCGCGCCCGAGGGCGCGCTCGGCCGCCGAGGTGCGCGAGGAACTGGAACGCGCGCTGGCCGAGCGCATTCCCGGAGCGCTGACGCCGAGGCGGCGCGCCGCCGATCCGCCGCTGGCGAGCGGCGTGGCCGAGTTTGACGCGCTGTGCGGCGGCATTCCTCGGGGCGCGGTCACCGAGATTTGCGGCGCCGCATCTTCAGGTCGCACCAGCCTGCTGCTGGCCATGCTGGCCGCCTCGACGCGGCGCGGCGAGTTCTGCTGCCTGGTGGACGCGGGCGACTGCTTTCATCCTGAATCGGCGGCGGCGGCGGGCGTGAAGCTGAAGCAGCTGCTGTGGGTGCGCTGCGGGCGGGGCGGACAGTCGCGGCGCAAGGCTTCCCTGTTTCCCGAGCGCTCGCCGCTGGCGCCATGGCTACGCCGGGTGGAGCAGGCGTTGAAGATCGCCGACCTGGTGCTGCAAGGCGGCGGCTTCACGCTGGTGGCAATCGACCTGGCGGGCGTGCCGGCGGCGGCCGCGCGAAGGGTGCCGCTGGCGTCGTGGTTCCGCTTTCGGCGCGCGGTGGAAGACACGGCGTCGGCGCTGGTGCTGGTGGGAGCCGGGCCGGTAACGCAGAGTTGCGCAGGGCTGGTGGTGAGAACGCAGCTGTCAGCTGTCGGCTACCGGCTGCTGGCGGAGCACGCAGCCATCAGCAATCAGCATTCAGCCCGCGAAGGCTCGTGTCCGGCAAAGAGCGCGCCGGCGCATGCGCAGTTGCTGGAGAGCATGGGCGTGCGCGCACATGTGCTGCGGAATTCGGCCGAACGCGGCGTGATCGCGCGCAAAGGTCCGCGGGCGGCGAGCGCGGAGTGGGAAAGCAAGGTCGCTGCCGGCTACTAGCTTTGGCTGCGGTGCTTGACGCGGAACGGGCTCCCGTCGGCATTCCCAGTTAAGTAGGGATCCTTCGACTCGTCCTCTCCCGCAGAGCGGGATCGGACTTCGCTCAGGATGACAACAGCAAGTCCCAATCGTTTTCGATGTTATGTGCGCTGTACATTCCCGATTTCATTGCTGCGGCCGCGATGCGGCTGGAGCCGGAGCTGCGCTCGCGTCCACTGGCGGTGCTGGAGGGCAAGCCGCCGCTGGCACGAGTGGCG
This sequence comes from Terriglobales bacterium, assembly GCA_035651995.1. NCBI lineage: Bacteria > Pseudomonadati > Acidobacteriota > Terriglobia > Terriglobales > Terriglobales bacterium. The sequence goes on from DASRER010000002.1 coordinate 324,454, forward strand.
GCGATGAACGCGGCGGCGCGGCTGGCTGGAATCGAAGCGGGCATGACCAAGATGCAGGCTGAAGCGCTGCCGGGTGTTGTGCTGCGCGAGCGAGCGGAGGCCCGGGAGGCGGCGGCGCACGCGGCGCTGCTCGACGCGGCGCACGCGTTTTCTCCGCGCGTGGAAGCGGCTGCGGCCGACACGGTGCTGCTCGACATCCAGGGACTGGAACGCATCTTCGGGCCGCCGGCTGCGATTGCGCGCGACGCGGCGCGGCGCGTCGCGGAGATGGGACTGGAAGCGAACGTCGCGGTGGCGGCCAACCGCGAGGCGGCGATCCATGCGGCGCGCGGGTTTGCCGGCGTCACCGTGATCGCGCCGGGCGAAGAGGCGCAGCGGCTGGGCATGCTGCCGGTCGAAGTGCTGGTAATGGAGCCGCCGGCGGGAAATTCCGAAATCCCCAGCCTTCGCCAAAAGAAGGCGGAAGGATGGGGCAGCCACGGCGGCGGTAGTGATCCAAGCGGCGCGGAGATGCTGGAGTCGCTGGAGCGATGGGGCGTGCGCACGCTGCGGGCATTGGCCGCTCTGCCCACGCCGGCGCTATCACAGCGGCTGGGCCAGCGCGGCGTGTTGCTGCAACGCTGGGCGCGCGGCGAAGGCACGGTGACGCTCACGCCGGCGGAGCTACCGCTCGTGTTTGAAGAAGAAGTGGAGCTGGAGCATCCGATCGAACTGCTGGAGCCGTTGGCGTTCGTGCTGAACCGCATGCTGGAGCAGCTCTGCGCGCGGCTGTCGTCGCGGGCGCTGGCGGCGAACGAGTTGACACTCTGCCTCACGCTCGACCAGACGGACGAAGTTTCGAGTTTCCAGTTTCCAGTTTCGAAAAACTCCGGCGCAGAACAGCTTGAAACTGGAAACTCGAAACTCGAAATTTCTTCGCGCCCTCGTGGTGAGCAACACGTCCGCACACTGCCTCTGCCCGTGCCCATGCGCGATGCGCGCACCTTCCTGAAGCTGCTGCAGCTCGATTTGAACGCGCATCCGCCGGGAGCGCCGGTGATCAAGGTTGCGCTGCGGGCCGGGCCCGCGCGTCCGCAGGTGGCGCAGCACGGGTTGTTTGCGACGGCGACGCCCGCGCCGGAAAAACTGCAGCTCATGCTGGCGCGCATGGCCGGCGTGGTGGGCGAGGGGAACCTGGGATCGGCGGAATTGCTGGACACGCATCGCGCGGATGCGTTTGCGATGCGGGAGTTCGCGCCGAATCAAAGTCAAAGTCGGAACCCAAAGGACACGATGGAAAACGGCGAGCGAATGCCGCGGCTGGCGCTGCGTATGTTTCGTCCGCCGCTGGAGGCCGTGGTGGAGGTGAGCGGCGGGCGTCCGGTGCGGGCGCGCTGCGCGCCCCGGCTGGGCGAGAAGGCGGAAGACGCCATCGGCGGGCGCGTGCTGTGGTGCGCCGGGCCGTGGCGCACGAACGGGGAGTGGTGGGAAAGAACAGTTTCCAGTTTCCAGTTTCCAGTCTCCGGCCAAAGCCGCTCTTCCGAACCGATCGCCGCGACCCGAAACTTGAAACTTGAAACGCGAAATTTTTTTCGTGACGAATGGGACATCGCGCTGCGCGCTGGTGATGGCGTGGAAATTTATCGCCTGGTGCGGGAGCGGGAGCGGGAGCGCGAGAGGTGGTTGGTGGAGGGCATCTATGACTGATTCGTTTGCCGAAGTGACGAATTGCGGAGTTGCCGAATTTTAGGCAGCGGCTCAATTCGGCAATTCCGCAGTTCCACAGTTCCGCGATCGCAATGGGCTACATCGAACTCCATGCCCGCTCCGCATTCAGCTTCCTGGAGGGTGCGTCGCTTCCGGGGGCGCTGGCCGGCGTGTGCGCTGAGCAAGGCATGCCGGCGATGGCGCTGCTGGACCGGGACGGCGTTTATGGCGCGCCACGGTTTCATCTGGCGGCGAAGAAGTTGGGGGTCAAGGCGCACATCGGGGCGGAAGTGACTACGTCGGTTTCACGTTTTCCGTTTCACGTTTCCCGAACCGCTCCTGATGAGCAACGTGAAACCAGAAGCGTGAAACGTGAAACCTTCTTCCGCCTTCCCCTCCTCGTTGCCTCCCGCGGCGGCTACCAGAACCTCTGCCGTCTGATCACCCGCATGAAGCTCCGCGCGCCGAAGATTCCGCTGGAATCGCGTCCGGAGACGTTCGCGTCGGCGACGCTGGAGGAAGCTGCCGGGTTTTCCAGCGGATTGATTTGCCTGACCGGCGGCCCTGAAGGTCCGCTGGCGGCGGCGCTGAGCGCGGGCGGCGAAGAGGCGGGACGCGAGTGCCTTGCCGGGCTGACAGAAATTTTTGGGCGCGAGGGCGTGTACGTCGAGTTGCAGCGGCACTTCGACCGCAACGAAGAAGCGCGCAACCAGGCGGCGCTCGGGCTGGCGCGCAGTTTGAAGCTGCCTGTGGTGGCCACGAACGGCGTGTGTCATGCGACGGAAGCAGAGTGCGAACTGCTCGACGTCTTTACCGCCATCGGCGCGCACACCACGCTCGACGGAGCGGGGCGGCTACTGGCGCGCAACGGTGAGCGCAGGATCAAGCCGCCGTCGGAGATGGCGCGATTGTTTGCCGATCTGCCGGAGGCAATCGCGGCGACGGAAGAAATTTCTTCACGGCTGGAATTTTCGCTGGCGGATTTGGGATACGAGTTTCCGCGCTATCCGGCGCCGGACGGCGAAACGGAGATGTCGTTTCTGCGCAAGCGGACGGAAGAGGGCGCTCGCGAGCGTTATCAGGCCCGCGCGCGAACGGATTCGGACCGCAATCTCTGGGCGCGGGCGAAGCGTCAGATTGAGCGCGAGCTGGCGCTGATCGAAAAGCTGAAGCTGGCCGGCTACTTCCTGATCGTGTGGGACATCGTGCGCTTTTGCCGCGAGCAGGGGATCCTGGCGCAGGGGCGCGGCTCGGCGGCGAACAGCGCGGTGTGCTACTCGCTGGGGATCACCGCGGTCGATCCGGTCGGGATGGAATTGCTGTTCGAGCGCTTCCTCTCGGAAGAGCGCGGCGAGTGGCCCGACATCGACCTCGACCTGCCGTCGGGCGACCGGCGCGAGCGCGTCATTCAGCACGTATACGAGCGCTACGGCAAGCTGGGCGCGGCGATGACGGCGAACGTCATCACGTATCGCGGGCGGCTGGCGGCGCGCGAGATGGGCAAGGCGCTGGGCTTCGATGAGGAGACGACGGGCAGACTGTCATCACTGGTCGGCTCGTGGGAATACAAAGATCCCGACGACACGCTGAAGCGCCAGTTCCGGCAGGCGGGGTTCGACCTGCGGCACCCGCGCATGCGGAAATTTTTTGAGCTGTGCCTGCGCGTGCAGGACCTGCCGCGGCATTTGGGACAGCACTCGGGCGGCATGGTGATCTGCCAGGGGCAACTGGATTCGGTGGCGCCGCTGGAACCGGCGTCGATGCCCGGGCGCGTGGTGGTGCAGTGGGACAAAGACGACTGCGCCGACATGGGCATCATCAAGGTGGACCTGCTCGGGCTGGGCATGATGGCTGTGCTCGAAGATTCGCTTGGGCTGATCCGCGATCACTATCAAGAGGATGTCGATCTCGCCCAGTTGCCGGCCAACGATCCCGAGGTCTACGCGGCGCTGAAAAAAGCCGACACCGTCGGCATGTTCCAGATCGAGAGCCGCGCGCAGATGTCGTGCCTGCCGCGCATGAAGCCGGAGCGGTTTTACGACATCGTGGTGCAGGTGGCGATCATCCGGCCGGGGCCGATCGTGGGCAAGATGGTGAACCCGTACCTGGAGCGGCGGCAGGGGCGGCAGAAAGTGGAGTATCCGCATCCGTCGCTGGAGCCGGTGCTGGAGCGAACGCTGGGCGTGCCGATCTTCCAGGAGCAGCTGCTGCGCATGGCCATGATTGCCGCTGGCTTTACCGGCGGCGAGGCGGAAGAACTGCGTCGCGCCTTCGGCTTCAAACGCGCCGAAGCGCGCATGGTGGACGTGGAGAAGAAACTGCGCGCGGGCATGCAGCGCAACGGCATCGAGCCGGCGGCGCAGGAGGCAATCCTGCACGCCATCACGTCGTTCGCGCTGTACGGGTTTCCCGAGTCGCACGCGGCCAGCTTCGCGCTGCTGGCGTATGCGAGCGCCTATTTGAAGTGCCATTACCTGGCCGCGTTCACCGCCGCCATGCTCAACAATCAGCCCATGGGCTTTTACGCGCCGGCCACGCTGGTGAAAGACGCGCAACGCCACGGGCTGCGCGTGCTGCCGGTGGATGTTTGCCGCTCGGAATGGCTCTGCACTTTGGAAAAAACGCTTTCACCGCGGAGAAGCGGAGACGCAGAGGAAGGCGTTTCAGGTCCCACGTTCCGCGTTTCGCGCGCGTCATCGGGGCCACGCGAAACTCGAAACGCGAAACTCGAAACGCCCTGCATCTCCGTGTCTCCGCGTCTCCGCGGTGAAGAAGCTCTCGCCGTGCGGTTGGGGCTGCGCTACGTGCGCGGGATGCGCCAGGAGGCGGCGCAGGCGCTGGTGCGGGCGCGGCGGGAGCGGGCATTCGACTCGGTGGATGACCTGGTGCTGCGCGTGCCTGAGTTGCGGCGCCCGGAGTTGCTGATGCTGGCCGAGATTGGGGCGCTGAACTCAGTTGCCAGTTGCCGTTTGCCAGTTGCCAGTTACGTTTCCCGTTTCCCGTTTCACGTTTCACGAGAAGAGCAATCAGTCAGCTTCGAGCCGCGTTGCCATCCTGAAGATCCGCAAACTGCAACGGCGCGTCGCGAAAGCAAGCGTGATGAGCGTCTTGGCCGCCTCGGGAAACGGGAAACGAGAAACGAACAACGATCCGCAACCGGCAACTGGCAACCGGCAACTGGCAACCTGTTTTCCCATCGTCGTGATGCCCTCTGGCAGGTGGAGCGGGCCACGCGTCCGGCGGGGCCGCTGCTCGAACGAGTGCCGCGGGCGCCGCACGAGCACGGCGAAGACGCAGACTCGCCGCTGGAACCGATGACGCACCAAGAGCGGCTGGTGGCCGACTATCACGGCACGGGGATGACCGTTGGGCCGCATCCCATGGCGTTTCGACGCCGCGAACTTGCCGGCATGGGCGTGCGCAGCGCGATCGATCTGCCCAAGCTGCCGCACGGCAAGAAAGTGAAGTCGGCGGGATGCGTGATTGCGCGGCAACGGCCGGGAACGGCAAGCGGCTTCGTGTTCCTGAGCCTGGAAGATGAAACGGGAATCTCTAACGCGATCATCACACCCGATCTGTTCGACCAGAACCGGTTTCTGCTGGTCAGCGAGCGATTTCTGCTGATTGAGGGCACGCTGCAGAACCAGGATGGAGTTGTTTCCGTGAAAGCCGACCGCGTGCGGCCGCTCAGCGTGACGCAGGCGGAGACGGTGTCGCACGATTTCCATTAGCAGTCAGCACTCAGCAGTCAGCAGTCAGCCCCTGAACGGCTTCGGCGAGGGTGCGCACCTTCAGCCGGGTACGCGCAGAGGCTGAATGCTGATTGCTGAGTGCTGAGTGCTGACTCTGAAATCCACAAGCAAACGCGGTATATTTGGATCGATCTGCACTTGTTCCTGCGCCGGCCCGTGCCGGTGCGAGACTTTCCCCTCAAATGCAGAGGAGTTTTTGCCGTGTCGAGTACGCCGAAGAGAGTCCGCACGCCCCGCGCTACCACGTCCCGGGTAAAATCCGCCAAGACCGCGCCTGAGAACGGCACGCAAATCCCGGTGGAAGACATGATCCGCGTGCGCGCGTATCAGCTGTGGGAACAGCGCGGCCGCCAGGATGGATCGGCCGAGCAGGACTGGCTGCTGGCCGAAGCCGAAGTGCGCGGGCGAAGCGCATAAACAGGAATCCGCGCCGAAGTAGTTCCCGCCCGAGGAGACTTGTGCCTTGAGAAAGGTTTGCTGAGGCTGCCCATTGACCGCTGACGGCAAGGAACATGTCCTGCTGCTCGACGACGACGCGCTGCAACTGCGCGTGCGCGCCATGGTGCTGGAGCAGGCGGGATACGGCGTGGCGACGGCCGAGTCGCTGGATCGGGCGCTGGATCTGTTCAAGGCCGGCAGCGGCTTCAAGGCGGTGGTGACCGATCATCTGCTGGCGGGCGAAAATGGCGTGGAATTCGTGCGCCGTCTGCGGCAGATGGACGCTAACGTTCCCGTCATCGTCATCACCGGGCTTCCGTGGGCCGAAGGTGAGTACGCGGGCCTGAAGGTCACGTTTCTGTTCAAGCCCTGCCCGGCAGAGGAGCTGATTGCTGCCGTCCGGCAGAGCCGGCCCGCGGCCGCCCGCTAGCGAGCTGGCGTTTTGTCAGGCAAGCGCCATCCCTGGCGCGTCGCTTTCTGGCCGGGCACGCCGGTAAGGCGCCTCACAGCCGGATGCGTTCGCTTCCCGTAAGCTGCTTTCAGAGCGCTTCCGGAGCTGGATTCCAGCGGGCGCGCGCTTGCTGCATCCCGGAATCTCTGAAAAGATATTGGGGCCTTTTCATGCCGCAAATTGGCAGCTTCGCCCTGCTTCTGGGACTCGCCCTGGCGGTTTACAGCCTGGGCGCGGGTGCGCTGGCACTTATGCGTCCCTCCGCCGGCATTGACCGGCTGGGCGAGACCGCGCGGCGCGCGGGAATCGCCACCTGGTTCGTTTTGACGGCCGCAGTCGTGTGCCTGGTGACGGCGGCGTTCACCAACGATTTTCGAATGGCATACATCTTCCACCACTCCAACCGCGCGCTGCCGGCGCCCTACAAGTTCGCGGCCCTGTGGTCGGGTCAGGAAGGTTCGTTGCTGTTCTGGTCGTGGCTGCTGGCGACGTACGGGCTGGTGCTGCGGCTGCGGCACAGGGTGGACACGCGGCTGGTGGCGCACGCCAGCGTGATCCTGGCGGCGGTGCAGGTCTTCTTCCTGCTGCTGATGAATTTTGCCGCGCATCCGTTCGCGGTGGTGGCGAACCCGCCGGCCGACGGCAACGGGCTGAACCCGCTGCTGCAGTATCCGGAGATGGTGATCCACCCGCCCATGCTCTACCTGGGCTACGTGGGATTCACGGTGCCTTTTGCGTTCGCGCTGGGCGCGCTGATCATGCGGTATCCCGGCGAAAAGTGGATCCACATCACCCGCCGCTGGACGATGGTGACGTGGCTGTTTCTCACCTGCGGCATTTTTCTCGGCGCGCACTGGGCGTACTCGGTGCTGGGCTGGGGAGGCTACTGGGGATGGGACCCGGTGGAGAACGCTTCCCTGCTGCCTTGGCTCACCGGCACGGCCTTCCTGCACTCGGTCATGATGCAGGAGAAGCGCGGCATGCTGAAGGTGTGGAACATGTGGCTGATCTTCGCCACGTTCCTGCTGGCGATCTTCGGCACGTTCCTCACGCGCAGCGGACTGGTGAGTTCGGTGCACGCGTTCGCGCAATCTTCGATTGGCAACTGGTTCATTGTTTTTCTCGCGCTGACGATGTGCACGTGCCTGTTCTTCTTTCTGAAGAACCGCTCGCACCTGGTGAGCGAGCACTGGCTGGAGTCGCTGGTGTCGCGCGAGTCAAGTTTCCTGTTCAACAACCTGCTGCTGCTGGCGGCGTGTTTCGCGGTGTTGTGGGGAACGTTGTTCCCGGTGCTGTCGGAAGCCGTGCAGGGGACGAAGGTGACGGTTGGCCCGCCATTTTTCAATCGCGTAAACATTCCCATCGCCATGTTGCTGCTGCTGCTCACCGGCATTGGTCCGCTGCTGGCGTGGCGCAAGACGAGCGCCGAGAGCCTGAAGCGCAACTTCACCTGGCCGGTGCTGGTCGCCATGGTGGCGACCGTGGCGCAGATCGCGATGGGGGTGCGGCCGTGGCAGGACATCGCGCAGTTCTACTCGCTGACGGCGGTGTCGCTGTCGGTGCTGGTGGCGGCGATCGTGATTTCCGAATTCATCCGAGGCGGGCGCGTGATCCGCGGGCACACTGGCCAGCCGCTGCCCGCGGCCATGCTGCAACTGGCGCGCCGCAACACGCGCCGCTACGGCGGATACATCGTGCACTTCGGCGTGGTGGTGATCATGATCGGTTTCGCCGGCGCCGCCTTCAATCAGGACAAAGAGCAGGAGCTGGGCTACGGCGACCAGATGACCATCGGCTCCTACACGATGGTTTGCCGGTCGTATACGCAGGACGACAATCCGAACTACTCCAACGAGTGGGCGATCCTCGACGTCTACAAGGGCGGGCAGCAGGTGGGGCAGATGTTTCCCGAGCGCCGCTTCTACAAGGCGAGCGAGACGGCGAGCACGATCGTGGCGAACCGCTCGACGCCGCGCGAAGACCTTTACCTTATTTATGCGGGACGGAATCCCGACACGGGCCGGCCGATCATCAAGGCGCGCGTGAATCCGCTGGTCATGTGGATCTGGACGGGCGTGTGGATCGTCGTGGCCGGAACGGTGTTCGCGCTGCTGCCGAACCTTGCCGCGGCACGCGTGACCGCGCCGGCCCGGGCGCGGCATGAGCAGGTGCCGGTGGGAGCGGGGGACTGATGCGGTGGTCGGTCATTGGTCGCTGGCCGTTGGCCAAGAACAAGAAGCTCGCCGCGGTCGCGGCCGTCGCGCTCCTCCTGGTTCTCACCATGGGCGCAGGCGATGACGCCACGCGGTTCAATTCACTCGGACATCGGATGATCTGCGCGTGCGGATGCAACCAGATCCTGCTGGAGTGCAATCACGTGGGCTGCACCTACTCCGACAGGATGCGCAACGAGCTGAGCACGGCGCTTACGCGCGGCGACAGCGACGACCTGGTGCTGCAAGGCTTTGTGCAGAAGTATGGCGCGACCGTGCTCTCGGCGCCGACCACGACCGGGTTCAATCGCGTGGCCTGGATCATGCCGTTCGCCGTGCTGGCCGCGGGGACGTGGCTGGCGGTGATGTTCGCGCGCCGGTGGCAAGGGCGCGTGGTAACGCGCGGCGCCGGCGCCGATCTGGGCGAGATTGACATTGCCGGCATGGACGTGGAGGCGCTGCGCCGCCGCGCACGCGAGGAGACGCAACTATGATCGCCGCCATTTGCGCTGCCATGACGCTGGCCGTCGCGGTCTATGTCTTCTACCTGCGCGACAACGACACGGCGGGAGCGGAAAAGTCGCGGCTCGCATTTCTGCGCGAGCGTAAAGACGTGGTCTACGAGAATCTGCGCGACCTGAACTTCGAGTACCAGGCCGGCAAGCTGCCCGAAGCCGATTACCAGGCAATGCGCGCGTCGCTGGAAAACGAAGCGGTGGCGCTGCTGGCCGAGATCGAGCGCCTGGAAGCCGACCCTGAAGCTGTTGCGGCCGAGACCTGTTCATGAAGCCATCTTTTTTCTTGCTGCGAGTTCTTGCATCGGCGGTGCTGCTCTCGGCCGCCGCATCCGGCGACATCACCGGAAAAGTCACCAATGCCACCACGGGCAAGCCGGCCGCCGGCGACGACGTGGTGCTGCTGCGTCTGAGCCAGGGCATGGACGAGATTGCGCGCACCAAGACCGACGCGCGCGGCCAGTTCACGCTCAAGGTCAGCGATGCCGGCGCGCCGCACCTGGTGCGCGTAAGCCACGGCGGCGTGAACTACCACAAGGCCGCGCCTCCGGGAACCACGACCGCGGACGTCGAGGTGTACGACGCCGCGCCGAAGCTGGACGGCATTTCCGCCACGGTGAACGTTGTGCGCTTCTCGGCGACGGGCGATCAGTTGCAGGTCATCGAGCTGTTCGCGTTGAAGAATGATTCGTCGCCGCCGAAGACGCTGATGTCCGACAAGACCTTCGAACTCGATCTCCCCGAAGGCGCGGTGGTGGACAGCTCGATGGCCGCGGGGCCGGGCGGCATGCCGGTTACATCCTCGCCAGTTCCGGATGAAGGAAAGAAGGGCCGCTATTACTACGTCTTCCCGCTGCGCCCCGGCGAGACGCGCTTCCAGCTCAGCTACCACCTGCCCTACAACGGTAAGGCGAGCTTCGCGCCGACGGCGCTCTACAACATGGAGCACTTCGTGGTGATGCTGCCCAAGTCCATGGAGTTCAGGCCGGCCGATCGGCAACAATTTTCGCCGATGCAGGAAGATGCGAGCGCGAACACGCAGGTCGCTACGGCCGTGAAGGCGGGCGACAAGCTGGCGTTCAGCATCTCGGGCAGCGGCGAGTTTCCGCGCGAGCAGCAGGGTGGCGGCGAAGAGCCGGCGGGCGCGACCAGCAACGACGCGCGTCCCGGCGGCGGGCTGGGTCCGCCGTCGGAGCAGCCGGACCCGCTAAAGCAGTATCGGTGGTACATCCTGGGAGCGCTGGCGTTGGCGCTGGCAGCGGGCGCGGTGTATGTGCTGCGGCGCGGGCCGGCGAGTGCACCGGCGCCGAGCTCGACGCCTGCGACGGCGGTGCAGGGCCGCGGAGTGGCGCGAACGGCGACCCCGGCTTCCGCGAATGGCAATGCGCGCTCCGCGGCCATCATGGACGCGCTCAAGGAAGAGTTGTTCCAGTTGGAAGTGGATCGCGCCCAGGGAAGCATTTCGCCGGCGGACTACGCCGAAGCCAAGGCGGCGCTGGATCTGACCATGCGGCGCGCGCTGGAGCGCGGGAAGAAGACCGCGAAGGTTTAGGTTTTCTCAGGTTGCGCCACCCCTCATCCAGGTCATCCTGAGCGCGCGCGAGTCGATGGAGTCCCTACAGCTACCGAGCTGGTCAGGTCCAATAGGGGTCCTTCGACTGCGCTCAGGATGACAACGCCACAAGAGCCCTTCCGCCCTGCGGGCTCAGTTGCGACCGTTACCAGCGGGCTGCTAGTCTGGCGCGCTCTGCTGATTACCGCGAGGTCATCATGCGTTTGCGTTTCGTGCTCGTTCCCGCCGTTTTTCTGTTGGCAAGCGTTACATTGCCGGCCCAGAAGGCCGCCGCGCCCGACCTGGCAGCGGCGCGCGACGAGGCAGTGCAGATCCTGGCCGGCCTGGTCAAGATTGACACGTCGAATCCGCCGGGGAATGAGACGAAGGCGGCGCGGCACATCCAGGAAATCTTCGACCGCGAAGGCATTGCTTCGGAGATCTTCGAGTCGGCCCCGGGGCGCGGGAGCATTGTGGCGCGGCTGAAGGGGAACGGCAAAAAGCGCCCACTGCTGCTCATGGGCCACCTCGACGTGGTAGGGGTGGAGCGCGACAAGTGGACGGTGGACCCGTTCGGCGCCGTGATCAAGGACGGCTATCTGTACGGGCGCGGCGCGTCGGACGACAAGGCGATGGTCAGCGCCTGCCTGGAGATTGTCCTGCTGCTGCACCGCATGAAGGCGCCGCTCGATCGCGACGTGATCTTCCTGGCGGAGGCGGGCGAGGAAGGCACCAGCCAGTTTGGCATCGGCTACATGGTGAAGGAGCACTGGGAGAAGATTGAGGCCGAGTTCGCGCTCAACGAGGGCGGCAGCATTCACAACGTGGATGGCAAAGTTACCGACGTGCAGATCGGGACGACGGAAAAAGTTCCGCGCACCACGCGGCTGGTCGCGCGGGGCTCGAGCGGGCACGCCTCGATCCCGCGCCCGGACAATCCTGTGGTCCACCTGGCAGCGGCCGTCGGCAAGTTCGGCGAGTGGCAGCCACCGGCGCGGCTGAACGAAACCACGCGATTGTTTTTCCAGCGGCTGGCGACCATCAGCCCGCCCGATGAGGCAGCCCTCTATCGCAACGTGGAAGACCCAGCGGTGCAGGAGAAGCTGCGACTCAGCAAGCCGGTGTATTACTCCATGCTGCGGACGTCGATCGTGCCGACCATCGTGAAGGGCGGCTTCCGAACGAACGTGATCCCGGCTGACGCTGAGGCGACGCTCGACATCCGCTCGCTGCCCGACGAAGACATGGACGCGCTGCTGGAGAAGATGCGCCAGCTCATCAACGATCCCGAGATCGAGATCGTGAAGAACAACTACGGCGCGCGGCCCACGTCTCCGCCTTCGAGCGTGAACACGGAAATGTTCGCCGCGCTCGAGCGGGCACAGAAGAAAGTGTTTCCTGCGGCGGTCACCCTGCCCGCCATGGGCACCGGCGCGACCGACTCGGCCCAGCTCCGCGCCAAGGGCGTGCAGGCCTACGGCCTGGGCAACGTTTCTACCGACGACGACCGCCGCCGGGTGCACGGCAACGACGAGCGGGCTTCCGTCGAGGGCCTGGGGAAGTTCCTCGAATTCATGTGGTTGGCCGTGACCGACGTGGCCCTGGCCAAGTAGGCCCGGGCTGAATCGCGGACCGCCAGACGCCATCTAATGAATGTAAGCGGCTCGCGCCTGGAACGGACGGCCGCCGGAATTCGTATCTGCGACTATGGGAAACGCATTTAAGACCGCGCTGCTGCTGGGCGCGCTCACGCTGCTGCTGCTCTTCCTGGGGGACTACTTTGGCGGGCAGCAGGGGCTGGTTGTCGCCTTCGTGATCGCGGCAGTGATGAACTTTGTCTCCTACTTTTTCTCGGACAAGCTGGCGCTGGCGATGAGCGGCGCGCGTCCGGTGACGCGCGAGCAACTGCCGCGCGTCTATCGCGTGGTGGAGAACCTCACGCAGCGCACCGGCCTGCCGATGCCCAAGATCTACCTGGTTCCGTCTCCTTCGCCCAACGCCTTCGCGACGGGACGGAACCCGAAGCACTCGGCCGTGGCGGTGACGCAGGGCATCCTCGACATTCTCGACGACGAGGAGCTGGAAGGCGTGCTGGCGCACGAGTTGGGACACGTGCGCAATCGCGACATCCTGATCGGGGCCGTCGCAGCCACGCTGGCCGGCGCGGTCACGTTCCTGGCGCGTATGGCGGCGTACGGCGCGATGTTCAGCGGGTACGGCGGCCGCGACGAGCGCGATAGCCGCGGCGGCGGCGGGCTGGGCGCGCTGCTCATGCTGATCCTTGCGCCGATCGCAGCCATGCTGATTCAGCTCGCCGTCTCGCGCTCGCGCGAGTACGAAGCCGACGCGACCGGGGCGCACTTCACCGGAAACCCATTTGCGCTGGCACGCGCGCTGAAGAAGCTGGACGCGTACTCGCGCCGCATTCCGCTGGTGGCGTCGCCTTCAACGGCACACCTGTTCATCGTGGCGCCGCTGCTGCGCGGGGCAGACTTCGCCAGCCTGTTCTCCACCCATCCGCCGATTCCGAAGCGAATCGAGCGGCTGACGGGGCGGACGGAAGAGTTCGTGTAACACCCATGCAAAGCTGAAAATGCAAAATGAGCCCGCAGAACCCAGGCCGCGGCGTCTTCATTTTGCATTTTTCATTGTGAATTTTGCATGGGATCAGCGCTCCACCACCACCAGCTGCCCATCCTCAATCCTGATGCCGGCCACGTAGTCCGGCAGCTTGAGCTTGTCGCGGTCCTCCGGCTCCATCAGCTTGCGCCGCAGCGGAGCGGCATGGTTAGCGGATTGTAAAACCCAACGTTCACCACGGAGACGCAGGGGCACAGAGAACGTAAGCACGCTTGTTCCGAGCGACCGACCACCTCCGTGTCTCTGTGCCTGTATGGCGGATGTTGCTACAATCGCGGGACGATGGCATCGGAAACGGCCCCGGCGCTGGGCAACGCTGCGCATCGCGCCGCTCAGCTGGAAGCCGCGCTGCGCGCGGTGATTCGCGGCAAAGACGAAGTGGTACGCCTGGCGCTGGTTGCGGTGCTGGCACGCGGACACCTCCTGATTGAAGGCGTTCCGGGCGTGGGCAAGACCACGCTGGCGCACGCGCTGGCGCGCGCGCTCGACTGCGCCTTCCAGCGCATACAGTTCACCAGCGACATGCTGCCCAGCGACGTGCTGGGCATTTCCATCTATTCGGCCATCGAACAGAAGTTCGAATTCAAGCGCGGGCCGATTTTTACCAACGTGCTGCTGGCCGACGAGATCAACCGCACCACGCCGAAGACGCAATCGGCGCTGCTGGAAGCGATGAACGAAAACCAGGTGACGGTGGACGCGCGCTCCTATGCGCTGCCGCAGCCGTTCGTAGTGATCGCCACGCAGAATCCGGTGGAGCACCACGGCACGTATCCGCTGCCGGAGTCGCAGATGGACCGCTTCCTGATGCGGGTGCGCATGGGATATCCCGGCGCCGAGGGCGAGCGGCAGATTCTGCGTTCGGAGGCGGGCGCGGCGCGGCTGGAGGATGTGCGTCCCGTGCTGAGCGGGGCAGACGTGCTCGGGTTGCAGGCCGACGCGACGCGCGTTGCCGTGGACGAGGCGCTGGTGGACTACACACTGGAAATCGTGCGGCGCACGCGTGAGTCGGATTACCTCGCGTTGGGCGTCTCGCCGCGCGGATCGCTGATGCTGTTTCGCGCCGCGCAGGCCATGGCGTTCCTCTCCGGGCGCGGATTTGCCACTCCCGACGACTTCAAGTCGCTGGCCGTGCCGGTCTTTGCGCACCGCGTGGTTGTCAACGGCCGTTACTCCTCGAACCTGAAGCGCACCGACCAGGCAGAGACGATCCTGCGCGACATTGTGGACGCTGTACCGGTCCCTGTGTAGCGGCGGGCAACTCTCCTTCTCGATAGACGATTCGCCTGCTTTGGAGGAAATGATGCAAGGCAACCCGCCGCGTGTAACCGAGATTGCACCCGACATTTTCCAGATCTCCATCTTCGCCCCGGAAATCAACCTGCAATTCAATGCGTTCCTGGTCCGCGACGACGAGCCGCTGCTGTTTCACACACTGTTCCGGCGCTGGGTACCGCTGATGCGCGAAGGCATTGCGCGCTTGCTCGATCCGGCGCGGCTCCGCTGGATCAGCTTCAGCCACTTCGAAATGGATGAGTGCGGCGCGCTGAATGAATGGCTTGCCGAGGCGCCTCGCGCCGAGGCGGCGCACAACTTTGTCGGCGTCAATGTGAACCTGCACGACTACTCCAGCCGGCCGGCGCGCGTGCTCATGCCGGAAGACCGGCTCGTGACCGGCAAATACTGTTTCCGCTATATACACACGCCGCAACTTCCGCACGGGTGGGACGCGGGCGTGATGTTCGAAGAGAAAACACGGACGCTGTTCTGCTCCGACTTGTTCCATCACGGCGGCGATCCGGAGCCAATCACCGAACAGGACGTGCTCGGCCGCGTGCGCGCCGAACTGACGGCGTACCAGGCGGGGCCGCTGGCCAACTATGTCCCGTTCACACAGCACACGGAGCGAATCCTGCACGGCCTGGCGGAGCTCAAGCCGCGCACGATTGCGGCGCAGCACGGTTCCGCCTACGCCGGCGACGGCGAGCGCGCTTTGCGCGGATTGGCGCAGGTGATGCGTGAAGTACTGGGCAAAGCCGCCAGCGTGACGAGCGCGCCCTGATTCCGGCAACGGAATGCAAACAGAAAGCCCCGCCGCACATCGCGACGGGGCTTTTGAGCATTTGACCGCTTCCTGCTGGCCGGCCTTGATCTTGCGACGATTACTTCTTCGCCGGCGCTTTTGCCGCGCCTTTCGCCGCCGTCTTGCTCTTCAGCGCTTCGTCGAGGGAGATTTCCTTGCCGCTGGCGTCCACGTAGTGGATGTCGAACGCGCCGTCAGTTCCGATGAAAAAGGTGCAGGCGGCGGTGCAGGTGAACTGATGGGTGTGCTTGGCGGGCAGATATGCATACGCGCCCGCGCCGATCGCTTTGCTGGGGCCGTCCTTTATCTCCAGCTTGGCGCTGCCGCTCACGATGCCGAGCTGTTCCGTGGCGGTGTGCCAGTGCCAGGGAATCTTGCAGCCCGCGGTGGCTTTGGCGGAGAGCGTGGCTCCGCCTTTGCCCGGGTCGCCGTGCAATACGGCGCCCTGCGCGCACGGGGGCAGTCCAGGTAGAGGACCGTATTTCATTTCGGCAGGGCTGGTAATCGCGCCCGTGTCGTGTCCCTGGGCAAAAGCGGCGGCGGCGCAGACAGCGAGCGCCAAGGTGAGAACGAAAATGCGCTTCATGTAGTGTGCCTCCTGAGAAGAACTTGTTGGGTCGTGCCAGATCAGCAAAATGGCAGCCGCGCATGTCCGCGGCGGGACGAAATTCTACAACAACGGGCCGAGTGGCGAAGGGCGCGCGTGCGATACTGGAGAGTTGGCGGCCAGGCGGCGGGCCTCACAGTCGTCCGGGCGCAACTTGGCGCAACCTATGACGTTCGTGCGCTTCCTGATGCTGCTGTCGTTGGCGGTGTGGGTCGGCGGCATCGTGTTCTTCGCGTTCGTGGTCGCACCCACGGTTTTCTCCGTGCTGCCGACGCGGCGCCTGGCCGGCCTGGTGGTGACGCGCTCGCTCGGCCTGCTGCACTGGATCGGTGTGGCGGCGGGCGCGGTGTTCCTGGCGGCGTCTCTGATTGGCGGGGCGCGCTTGCTCGCGCCACGGCATCTGCTGGTGGCGGCGATGATAATGCTCACCGTCGTCTCTCAGGCCGGCCTTTCGCGGCGCATGCAGACCCTGCGCGAGCAGATGGGCGAAATCGATTCGGTCGCGGCCAGCGACCCGAGGCGGATCGAGTTCAACCGTCTGCACGCGTGGTCAACCAGAATCGAGGGAGGAGTATTGCTGCTGGGATTGGCGGCGGTCTATCTGGTGGCGAAGGACCCGTCGCTGTGCGGCAGTTAGCAATTGGCGCTTCACACTGGGCCGTTAAGCGTTGATGTAGAAAGGCCAAATGCCAACTGCTCAGCGCCAAGTGCGATTTTCCCATGAAGACGGGAATCATTGGACTTCCGCAAGTCGGCAAGACGTCGCTGTTCCGCATGCTGACCAAGGCGCATGTGGCGGCGCACGCCAACCCGCGCGAGGCGCATGTGGGCGTGGCGAAAGTCCCCGACGAGCGGCTCGACAAGCTGGCCGCGCTCTACAACCCGAAAAAGCTGGTGCATGCCGCGGTGGACTACGTCGACGTGGCGGCGATCGGGCAGGAAGCGCTGAAGGAGACGGCGTATCTTGGAAATCTGCGCACGGTGGACGCACTGGCGCACGTGCTGCGCGCCTTTGACGATCCGGCGGTGCCGCATGTGGGCGAGATCGATCCGCGGCGCGACGCGCGCAACGTGGACTTCGACCTGATGCTCAGCGACCTGGCGCAGATCGAGAAGCGCCTGGAGCGGCTCGAGAAAGACCTGAAGAAGATGCGCTCGCCGGAGCTGGAGAAAGAAAACGAGTTGCTGCATCGCGCCAAGGCGCACCTGGAGCAGGAGCGCCCGCTGCGCGAGATGGAGATGACGCCCGAAGACAAGAAGCGCGTGCGCGGCTTCATGTTCCTGAGCGAGAAACCGATGCTCTACGTCATCAACGTGGGTGAGAGCGCGACGCTGGGCGCGGATCTGGAGAAAGCGGCCAGGAAATATGGCCTTGGCGAGCCGGCGGCGCGGGCAAATTGCGCATCGCTGGCGGTGTGCGCGAAGGTTGAAGCCGAACTGGCGGAAATGAGCGATACCGATGCCGCCGGGTTCCTCGCCAGCTACGGCCTGCAGGAGAGCGGATTGGTGAGACTCATCCGCAAGAGCTATGAGCTGCTGGGGCTGATCTCATTCTTCACCGTCGGCGAAGACGAATGCCGCGCGTGGACGGTGGAGCGCCACACGCGCGCGGTCAACGCCGCCGGCGTGATCCATTCCGACCTGGAGAAGCACTTCATCCGCGCCGAAACCATTCACTGGGACAAGTTGCTCGAAGCCGGCTCGGAAGCGGAAGCGCGGGCCCGCGGCACGCTGCGGCTCGAGGGCAAGGACTACGTCGTCAAAGACGGCGACGTGATGCACATTCGGCACTCGGGATAGGTCTCAGTTCTCGGTCCCCAGTTCTCGGCCCTCAGTCAAGGCCAAAGCAGTGCTCGTGGTTTATAGTTCCGCGCTCCGCCGGAGAAACAAGCCATGGGCAGAACATACCGCGACCTGGTCGCCGGGCGGAAGAGTATGGGTCTGGTTGAACACATTTACGAATGCACGCGGAGATTTCCGCGCGAAGAGGTTTAGCTGATCGCCGCAATAAGACTGAGAACCGAGAACTGAGAGCTGAGAACCGGGAACTTGAGCCCAATTGTCTACAGCATCCTGCTGGGCCTGACCGCGGCAGGCGCGAACCTGCTGGGCGGCGTGCTCATCGTGCAGAAGCACTGGGACGCCCGCTTCCTGCGCTACTTTGTCGCGCTCGGCGCCGGATTCATGCTGGCGACCGCGATGGTGGAGATGGTGCCGGCGAGCGTGGAGCTGCGTCCGCAGTCGGCGGGGTTCTTCGTCCTGATCGGATACCTGATCATCCATTTTTTTGAGCACACCATCTCCCCGCACTTCCACTTCGGCGAAGAGACGCACGCCGACGAGTTTGTCCACGCGCGCAAGGGATATTCGGTGCTGCTGGGGCTCGGCATCCACGCGTTCTTCGACGGGATCGCGATTACGAGCGGCTTCCTGGTGTCGAGCTGGCTGGGCTGGATCATTTTTCTCGCCATCTTTTTGCACAAGATGCCGGAAGGATTCACGGTTGCCTCGGTCATGCTGGCCAGCGGACTCAGCCGGCGCGCGGCGTGGGGATCGAGCGCGTTTCTGGGCATGAGCACGCTATTGGGCGTGCTGGCGATGGCCGCTTTCCGCACCGCGGTGAGCGCCGGCCTGCCGCTTTCGTCCGGCGTAACGCTGTACGTTGCCGCGAGCGACTTAATCCCGGAAGTCAATAAAGAACCGGGCATCAAAATGGCGCTGGTGGTGTTTGTAGGAGTGGCGGTCCTGTTTCTGCTCGATCGCTTTTTTCACGTGCAGTAGCTGCGCTGCACCAACGATGGTGCGCGCTCGAAACGCGCTCTGAATCAGGCGATAGAATGGCCAATGTGCTTACGCCGCCCGTGACCGGTCACGCAATCGATTCGCAGGTGCGCGATGCGCCGCGCGCGAGCTGGCTTTTCTGGGTGCCGCTGTCGAAGGCGAAGATCGTGCTGCTGTCGGTTGCCTTCGCGACGCTGGTGTTCGCGGTTGGACTCGGGCTGGACCTGCTGCTGATCGAGCAGCACGAACCGCGCTCGCTGACGCTGGAAATTTCCGACGCGTTTACCGGCATGGTCGCCGGCGCGCTGTTCCTGCGGTTGCTGATCTATGGCCAGCGGCGGCGGCGCGAACTGGAGCGGCGGCTGGAAATGATCGCCGAGATGAATCATCACATCCGCAATGCGCTGCAGGTGATCGCCTTCTCGCGCCATCTGCCGCCGGAAAAAGAGCCGCTGGCGGCCATTGACGCATCCGTGAAGCGCATCCAGTGGGCGCTGAAGGAGTTGCTGCCGAAGGTGTGAGGCTAGTTCTCGGTCCCCGGCGCCCGGTTTTTCCCTCCCGATCCTCCCATCGGCTTGCGCCCCCGGCCGGGAAGACTGGGGAAGCTAGCCCGGCGTTTTCCAACCTCCGGGTCAGCGCGCAAACAAAACCGCCGTCCGGGGGGACGGCGGGGAAATTGCGGACTGACTGCTGCTGAGTCACTCCACCGTGTGCTTGGCGGTGTAACCCTCACGGGCGATGACGGTGTACTTCACTTCCTTCCCTTTTTCGTCGCGCATTTTCAGCGGCTGGCCGTTTTCGTCCACCAACTCAACCTTGAGCTTGCGGTAGGTGCCGTCGAGCTTCGGGTTGGTCGGATGGTAGGCGAGCGTGTACTCGTTGCGGATGGAGTTGCCGATGTCAGCAAAAATCTCGGGGAACTGGCCCTGGAACCGGGGGAAGTAGGCGCGTCCGCCGGTGAGGCGGGCGAAGGTGGACATCTGGTTGTCGGCTTGGAGGAAATCGATACGAGTCGTGGTGTTGTCGCCCGGCCCGCCGGTGCAGTTCAGGTAATAGGAGGTGAGGCCGCGCGCGTCGGCCCACTCGCGCAACGCCTGGCCAACGCCGATGGCGTAAATGCTGATGTTCTGCGTGGCCTGCACTTTCTTGAGGATCTTGTCGTAGGTGAGCTTGCTGAAGCTGTCGCAGCCGGTGGAAACCAGAATGATGTACTTGCGTCCTTCGATTCCCTCGATGCGGTCAATGGTGTCGTAGAGAGCGTCGAAAAGGTTCGTTTCCCGGAAGCCGGGGATGCGCAGCGAGTTGAGGGCAGCGTAGATGGCGCGCTTGTCCTGCGTGAAATCAACCAGGATCTCGGGCTTCATGTCGTAGGAAACGACCGCGACCCAGTCTTCCTTCTTCAAGGAAGCGGCAAAGTTGTACGACGCGTTGAGCACATCATTCAGCATGAAGCCGTAGTTGTTGGAGGCAAACTCCACCAGCAGCACGGCGGTGATGGGCGCCTCGCCCTGGCTGAAGTTGCTGACCTTCTGCGGCACGCCATCTTCGTAGATGCGGAAGAATTCCTTCTTCAGGCCGGGAATGAAGTGGCCGTCCTTGGCGGTGACCATCACGTCCAGCGTGACCAGCGGGACGTTGACGCTGAGCGAGTACTCGGGCGTCCTCTCAGCGGCGGGCGTGCGACGCGGCGGCGCCGGTGGCGGCTCCTCTCCCTTCCTCGGCACCGCGATGGGTCCGACGTCGCCCGTCGGGCCGCCGGCTTCGGGCGGAGCGGTCTGCGTGGGTTTCTTGTCCTGCGAAGCAGAAGACGACTGGGCGCGCGCGCTGCCCGGACCGAGCAAGGCCACCGCGGCCAGCAACAGGACGACCGCCAACGCGACCGGAGCAACATTGCGGCGAACCCGCGAAAAACGCCGACTAAGTGAGTTTTTGAGGAACTTTTGGGGAAACATTGGAGTCTCTCGCTTGTGAGTCTCTATGCTAGTATAGATGCACATTTTCCGCTCTCGATGACACCTTTGCGGCATTTCCGCTGACGGCGGAATCGAGCGGTCCGGCCGGTGGTATGAAAAAAGCGGTTGCCGTCCTCTTCGTCTTTGTACTCTCCCTCAGTTCTTCCCTGTTGTTGGCGGCCGTACAGCCTTCGGCCGGCCCGCAAATCCTGCCGATTGACCAGATCAAAGCTGGAATGCGGGGCGTAGCGTACACCGTCTTCGAAGGCGTGAAGCCGGAGCCCATGGACGTGGAAGTACTCGGCGTGTTGCGCGACGTGAACGGGCCGAAGGGCGACATCATCCTGGTGCGGCTGCACGGACAAAAGGTGGAGTACACCGGCGTGGTCGCCGGGATGAGCGGCAGCCCGGTGTATATCGACGGAAAGCTTGTCGGGGCGCTGGCGTTCCGCATTGGGTCGTTTTCCAAGGAGGCGATCGCGGGCGTTACGCCCATTGCCGACATGCTCGAAATCAATGAGCTCGACCGCAGCATGCCGCAGGACGCCGCTGCTCCCATGATGGCGAGGGAGCGGAACGAGGCGAGCCGGACGTCTTCTGCCGGGGTGACCACTCAAGGACTGAACGCTTCGCCGGCGGGCGGCTTGCAGTCGTACAAGAACCTGCTCCAGCCGATTGACGCGCCGCTGGTGTTTTCCGGATTCAGCGAAGACGCAGTGAAGCGCTTCTCCGCGCAGTTTGCCGCGGCGGGCATCGTGCCGGTGATGGGCGCGGGCGGCTCGAGCAATGACAAGCAGCCCGAGCCGATCGGGCCGGGCTCGGCGGTGAGCGCGCAACTGGTGCGTGGTGACATGGCCATCTCCGCCACCTGCACGGTGACCTACGCCGATGCTGAACGCCTGCTGGCCTGCGGGCATCCGCTGCTCAATTACGGCATGGTTGATCTGCCGATGACCAAGGCGGAAGTTCTGGCCACGCTGGCGTCGCCGCTCAACGCCTTCAAGATCGTGAACACCACCGAACCCATCGGGACATTCGTGCAGGACCGCCACACCGGCATCATGGGCCGGTACGGACAGCAGTCGCAGATGATCCCGGTCACGCTCACCATCCACGGCGGACCGCGCCCGAAGCAATTCAAATATGAGGTGCTGAACAACGCGCGGCTCACGCCGGTGGCGATGATGGCCACTGTCTACAACGCGCTCAGCGGCGTCAACGAATACGGCGAAGAGATTACGTTCCGCATGCAGGGCAAGATCTCCGTCGGCGGATATCCCGACGTGACGTTGCAGAACATGTTCGCTCCCGCCGACATGAACCTGCCAACCGGTTTCCTGGTGGCGCTGAACGTGGGCGAGCGCTTCGGGCGCATCTTCGACAATCCCTACAGCAAGCCGAAGATCAGCGGCGTGCAGCTCGACTTCGACGTGGTTCGCGAGCGCAAGTCGGCGCGGCTGGAAAGCGCGCGCACCGACCTGACCGAGGCGCGTCCCGGCGACGAGCTGGTGATCGAGGCGGTGCTGCGGCCGTACCGAGGCGAGCCCATCGTGCGGCAGATTCCCGTGCGTATCCCCACCTCGACGCCGAAGGGCACGCTGCGCATCCTGGTGAGCGACGGCGACACGCTGGACCGCATGCGGCGCATGACGTCGGCGTTCGGCAACAAGCTGGACCTTGGTTCGGTGATCGCGCTGCTCAACAAGGAGCACGCCAACCACCGGCTGTACGTTTCGCTCATGGAAGCGAATCCGCAGGCAATGGTGGAAGACAAAGTCATGCCGACGCTGCCCCTTTCCGTGATGAACGTGATGGAAGGCATGCGCGGACGGCAGGAGATGATCGTGACCGGTGAGTCGGCGGTGGACGAGTCGAGCACGCCGCTGGATTACGTGGTTTCCGGCGCGCAGATGATCACGGTCACGGTGAAGTGATTCGGCGCGGCGCGCGGCCGCGTCCTTCCCCTGGTTTTTCCCCGAGGGCATACGACCGGGAACGCCTCCGGGGACCTGGTGTGATTCAAGCATCGCGCTTTGGCGCAAGAGGACTATGAGAAAGACGGCGCTCGTACTGGTGGCGGTGGCTCTGCTGGCCGCGTTCGGCTGGGCCGAAGGAACGCAGACGTGGACGCAGACGCGTTTTGAAGAGTTCGTGAAGGGTACGGCGAAGGGTGTCGCCATCCGCAGCGACGGCACGCTGGAGCTGGCGCCGTCGTTCAAGAACGTGGCAACGACGCCTTCGACGTACATCTGGGCCATCGCGTCGGACGCGGAGGGTAACGCTTACGTGGCGGCGGGATCGCCGGCGCGCGTTTACCGCATTACGCCCACCGGACAGAGCACCGTGGTCTTCCAGCCGCAGGAATTGCAGGTGCAGGCGCTGGTGGCCGACAAAAACGGCTCGCTCTACGCGGCGACGTCGCCCGACGGCAAGGTCTATAAGATCGAGCGCAAGAAGGTCGAGAAGGGCCAGTCCGCGCCGCCGCCGGCCGCCGACACAAAAGCAGCGGCCGCCGATTCGGGATTCATGTCGTCCGTCTACTTCGATCCGAAAACGAAGTACATCTGGGACATGGCGCTCGACGGCAAGGGCCAGCTCTACCTGGCGACCGGCGATCGCGGCGAAATTTTCCGCGTGGTGGCCGCGAACGAAGGCAGCGTGTTCTTCAAGAGCGATGAGGCGCACATCCGCGTGCTGGCCTTCGACCGCAGCGGCAACCTGATCGCCGGCTCGGACGGCAGCGGCCTGGTGTACCGCATCTCGCCGGCGGGCGAGGCGTTCGTGCTCTACAGCGCGCCGCGCAAGGAGATCACGGCGCTGGCCGTCGATGCGCAGGGCAACATCTTTGCCGCGGGTGTGGGCGAGAAGCGCAGCACGCCCGCGTCAACTTCTGCGCCGAGTATTCCGCTGCAGCCGCCGCAGTCGATCAGTTCGATTGGTGGAAGCGGCGCCATCGTTGTTACCGCAACGCCCACGCCGCCTGTCAACTTTGGAACCGGCCCGAGCACGACCGCCCCCGGCGGATCGGAGGTCTACATGATCGCGCCCGATGGCTCGCCGCGGCGCATCTGGTCCGGACGCGAGGACATCGTCTACGCGCTGGCATTCGACGCGAAGGGCAACCTGGTCGCCGGCACCGGCAATCGCGGGCACGTCTATCGCGTGCAGGCGAACGGCGAGTTCACCGACCTGGTGAAGGCGGGCGCGAGCCAGGTGACAGGATTCGCGCCGGCGCCCGATGGCGGGCTCTATGCCGCCACCAGCAACCTGGGCAAGGTGTTCCTGCTCGGGGCGGGCCCGGAGGCGGAGGGCACGTACGACAGCGACGTGTTCGACGCGCGCGTCTTTTCCAAGTGGGGCCGCGCCGAAGTGCGCGGCAACGGCGTGTACGAAATCTGGGCGCGCAGCGGCAACGTGGACAATCCCGACCGCAACTGGAGCCCGTGGAAGAAAGTTGACCTGCTGCACGACATGCCGCTTGACGTGCCGCAGGCGCGCTTCGTGCAGTGGCGCGCGGTGCTGCGTCCTGGACCGACGCCGCCGGTCATCGAGAGCCTGGGGCTGAACTATCGCGCCAAGAACATGGCGCCGGTGATCGAAGACGTGGCGGTACAGACCGGCGCGCGCTTCAATCCCGCGCCCAAGATCAGCAACGACAACGCGCCGGTCACCGTGGGCGGCAATCAGCCGCCCGCGCCCCGGTTCGAAGTCGCGGCCCCCGCCACCCGCGATCGCGATTCCATCGCCGTGCGCTGGACCGCGCGCGACGACAACGACGATCAGCTTGTTTACTCGGTCTACTACCGTGGCGACGGCGAGTCGGCGTGGAAGCTGCTGAAGGACAAAGTCACCGACAAGTTCTACTCCTGGGACGCCGGCTTGCTCCCCGATGGCGGCTATACGATTCGCGTGGTAGCCAGTGATGCACCCTCGCATTCGCCCGACGAAGCACTGACGGCGACAAAAGAGAGCGCGCGGTTTGAAGTGGACCACACGCCGCCCATGGTGCAGGACCTGGTGGCGCGCGTGGAGGGCGGCGAGGTGCACGTCACGTTCCGCGGCATGGACACGTTCTCGCCCATCAAGCGCGCCGAGTACTCCGTTGACGCAGGCGAGTGGCAGTTCGTGGAGCCCGTCGGCCAGCTCTCTGACGCGAAGGTAGAGAACTACGACTTCGAAATGCCCATCACCGGCGTGGACGTGAAGTCACCGGAAGACCGCACCGCCCGCGGCAGCGAAAAGGCCGCCGTTCCTGCCCCGAAGCCGGCCGAGCACGTGATCGTGATTCGCGTGTACGACCGGTTCGACAACATGGGGACGGGGAAAGCGGTGTTCACGTCGAAGTAATACTCATCTGACGATCTGGCGATCGCCCGATGACCAGATCGTCAGATCGCCGGATTCGCTAGAATCGCCTCATGCTGCGTGTGCTTCTGCACATCGCCTGGCTGCTGGGCGCCGTGTACGCCACCATTCCCGGCTTCTGGCTGGCGGCGCATCCCTTTGCCGAGCGTTGGCGGACGCGGCGGGCGCCGTATCGCGTGCTGGCGCCGCTCTGGGCGCTGATGATCTCAGCAACGCTCGCCGCCACCGGGCCGTGGCGCGAGGTTCTTCTGTATGAAAGTCCGTTTTCACTGCTGGGTGGCGGCGTGTTGCTGGCGGCAGCGATCTTCGTCTACCGGCGAGCGCGCCAGGGATTCACTCAGGAAATGCTGATAGGACGCACCGAGCTGGAGCAGGGCCGCGAGCAAAAGCTGGTGACCGGCGGGGTTCGTGATGTGGTGCGGCATCCCGTGTACCTTGCTCATTTGCTGGTCCTGATGGCGCTGACTGCGGCTGCGGGAACGATCGCTTTGTTCGCGATGCTGGCATTCGCCATCGCGACCGGCATCTTGCTCATCCGCGCTGAAGACGCTGAACTCGAGCGCCGCTTCGGCGATGAATTCCGCGCGTGGAAGCGGCGCGTGCCGCACGCCGTCTTGCCGTTGCCGGGCGCGCGCTCGCAGGCGCAGCGAGGTGGAGCGTGAAGTTCGAGCTGTTCGTCGCCGCTCGCTATCTGCGCGCCAAGCGGCGCCAGGCCGTGATCGGCGTCATTACGGCGATCTCGGTGGTCGGCGTGGCGGCCGGTGTGGCGTCGCTCATTGTGGCGCTGGCCATCACCAACGGATTCCGGCAGGACCTGGAGCAGCGCCTGCTCGGCGCCAGCGCGCACGTGCAGCTCATGCGCGCCGCTGGCGACGGCATCAAGGGATGGCCCGAGCTGGTCTGGCGCCTGCAACAGCAGCCGCAGGTGAAGGCGGCGGCGCCGGCGATCTACGAACAGGTGCTGGTCTCGCGCGGCGCTCGCGCGACCGGCGCCGTGCTGAAGGGCGTCGTCCCCAGCGAAGAGCGGCGCGTGAGCGAACTGTTGAGCTTCGTCACGCTGGGATCGGCGGCGGCGCTGGAGCCAGGCGCGGCGAGCGAAGCGGCGGGCAAAGGCCCGGCCGGGGGCGGCCGCGCTCCATCCGACCAGGTGGAAGACGCGGCGCCGCAGCCGCTTCCGCCCATCGTTCTCGGCAAGGACATGGCCGACGACCTGGGCGCGACCGTCGGCTCGGTAGTACTGGTCACCAGCCCGCAAGGCGAGCTGACGCCCTTCGGTATCGTCCCGAAGTATGTGCGCTTCAAGGTGGTCGGCATCTTCCACTCCGGTTTTTATGATTACGACAAGTCGTGGGCGTTCACGCGGCTCTCCGACGCGCAGCGACTGTTTGGCCTTGGCGACCTGATCAGCGTGATCGAGTTCAAGGTGGACAACGTTGACCGCGCCGGAGAAATCGGACGCGAGATCGAGCAATCGGCCGGCGCCGGGTTCCAGACGACGAACTGGATGGAGCAGAACCGCGCGCTGTTTCGCGCGCTGCGCCTGGAGCGCGTGGTCACGTTCATCACCATCGGGCTGATCGTGCTGGTGGCGGCGCTGAACATTCTGATCTCGCTGATCATGATGGTGATGGAGAAGACGCGCGACATTGCCGTGCTCATGTCCATGGGCGCCAGGCGCGGCCAGGTGCGGCGCCTCTTCATGGCGCAGGGCGTGCTGATCGGCGTGATCGGGACGGCGCTGGGCCTGGTCGCCGGCTACGTGCTGGCGTGGGCCGGCGGGCACTATCACTGGATATCGCTCTCGCCCGAGGTTTACTCCATCGACTATGTCCCCTTCGCGCCGCGCGTGATGGATGGCGTGCTGGTGGCGGCGGTGGCCCTGGGGATTTCGTTCATCGCGACCGTCTACCCGAGCTGGTCCGCGTCGCGGGTGTTGCCGGCCGAGGCGTTGCGGTACGAATAGCGATGTTCGAACTTTGTCTTCGCGGCAGCTCGCTACCGGATTAAAGTGATGCCGAGAACGGAAACGCGATGAAACGCACTTGGACGATTATTGGCGTAAGGGACGTGCCGCGAAGCTGCAA
Organism: Terriglobales bacterium; assembly: GCA_035651995.1. NCBI lineage: Bacteria > Pseudomonadati > Acidobacteriota > Terriglobia > Terriglobales > Terriglobales bacterium. The sequence goes on from DASRER010000002.1 coordinate 351,573, forward strand.
GTGGTACCAGGCGCTCTTTGGCCAGCCCGAGACGCCTCCGAACCATGACCACTTTGGTCAGATCCTGGATACGGATGGAACCGTCTTGCTCTGTCTTCACCAGTGGGGCGCGCACGATCATCCCCCTTTGATGAGTCCGGACGAGGCGCCACCCGGCAACGGGCTGCTGTTGTTCTTCCGCGTCGACGATTTCGACCTGGCACTGAAAAGAGCGCGCGCTCTCGTCACGCGGTTCGAAGAGGAGCCGCACGTGAATCCGAACACTCGAACCAGGGAATTTTCACTCCGGGACCCGGACGGATACTACGTCACGATCAGCGCGCTCTCGGACTGAGCGCCGAGGCCGAAAACTGCCCTCAAAATCCAGCCTTTCCTGCTATCACTTTGGTAACCTTCGGACAGCACTGCCGAGCGGCAGGCCAGCGTCAAACCCGCGTCTGTAGGGTAGAAAGGTTGTAAGCTCCGCAATATTGCGGAACCCCAGGGGACGCGGCGCAATGTATCGCAAAGGATAACCGCTGCATCCAATGGAACAGGGAGACATCCTGCGGGCGGAGCGATTGCGGAAGGTATACCGCTCCGGCACGTCGGAACTCGTGGTCTTTGACAACTTGTCCTTTCGCGTGGCGAAGGGAGAGATGGTGGCCATCGTCGGCGAGTCCGGGAGCGGCAAAAGTACCTTGTTGCACATCCTCGGGCTGCTTGATAGGCCTTCGGAAGGTGACGTATACTGCGCGCAAAAGCGGCTGAAATCGCTCTCAGACGATGAAGCCGCCGATTTTCGAAATCGCGAAATTGGATACGTCTGGCAGTTCCACTATCTGCTGCCGGAGTTTACGGCCCTGGAAAACGTGGCCATGCCCTTGCTGTTGAGGGGGCTGGCGGCGTCCGGGGCCAACACACAGGCGCAGAAGTGGATCGGCGAAGTGGGGTTGCTGCCGCGGGCGCACCATAAAAGCGGTGAGCTGAGCGGCGGTGAGCAGCAACGCGTTGCCATTGCCCGGGCGCTGGTGACGGGGCCGCAGCTGCTTCTGGCCGATGAGCCGACCGGCGATCTGGATGGCAGAACGGCCGAGGCGGTATTTGATTTGATCGCCAGGTTACATCGCGACCACCGGCTTACCTCCCTCATAGCCACACATAATCTTGCGTTCGCGCGGCGCTGTTCGCGCGTGTTGCGCCTTGTCCCCTCCTCGGGAGCGGGACCGGCCGCCGCCGCCGGACGCCTTGAGGAAGTTGAGCCGGAATCGCTTCCCGCTTGAGCGGCTTGGCAAGATGAAGCCGCCGGCGAAGGGACAAAGAGAGTTTGCCCGGTTGGAGTCGCCAACCAGCGAAGCCGGCCGGTTGTCGCACTTGTTGGACGGGCCCGCTGTGACGGCGCGTCCTTGGTGATTCAGGGAGAGGCACAGGGCAAGGAAGGGGCCGGGCAAGGTCGGGGGGGCCCGGAGGGCTTCCGGAAGAGGGATTCATGTTTGAACGCTACACGGAAAAGGCGAGACGCGTAATTTTCTTCGCGCGCTACGAAGCCAGCCAGTTCGGCTCTCCGTACATCGAGACCGAGCACCTGCTGCTCGGCCTGCTGCGTGAAGACAAGGCGCTGACGAACCGTTTCCTGCGCAGCCACGCGTCGGTAGAAAACATCCGGAAGCAGATCGAGGGCCACACCACGATTCGGGAGAAGGTTTCCACCTCGGTTGATCTTCCTCTTAGCAACGAATGCAAGCGCGTGCTCGCCTATGCCGCCGAAGAGGCGGAGCGGCTTTCGCACAAGCACATCGGGACCGAACACCTGCTTTTGGGGTTACTGAGAGAAGAGAAGTGCTTCGCGGCGGAAATCCTGCATGAGCGCGGGCTGCGCCTCTCGACCATCCGCGAAGAGCTGGCGCGCAGCACGCAGGAGAAGAGCGCGCCGCAGCGTTCGCGCGAGTCTTCCCTGCTCTCGGAATTTTCACGCGACCTGACCCAGGCCGCCATGGACACGCAGCTCGATCCGCTCGTGGGACGCGAGCAGGAGCTGGAGCGCGTGGTCCAGATCCTCTGCCGCCGCACCAAGAACAACCCGGTGCTGATCGGCGAGCCGGGCGTGGGCAAGACGGCCATTGTGGAAGGCCTGGCACAGCGCATTGCCGACGGCGAGGTGCCGTCGTTCCTGGCCGACAAGCGCATCCTGGCGCTCGACCTCTCGCTCATCGTGGCCGGCACCAAGTACCGCGGACAATTCGAAGAGCGGCTGAAGACCATCATGAAGGAACTGATGGAGAACCAGAACGCCATCATCTTCATTGACGAGCTGCACACGCTGGTGGGCGCCGGTTCGGCCGAAGGCTCGCTCGACGCTGCCAACATCCTGAAGCCGGCGCTGTCGCGCGGCGAGATCCAGTGCATTGGCGCGACCACGCCGGGCGAATACCGCAAGAGCATCGAGAAAGACCGGTCGCTGGAGCGGCGCTTCCAGTCGGTCAAAGTTCCGCCGCCGAACGAAGGCGATGCGGTGAAGATCCTTTACGGCATCAAGGACCGCTACGAGAAGTTCCACGCCGTCAGCTACACCGACGAAGCCATCAACTTCAGCGTGGCGCATTCGAACCGCTATATCCCCGACCGCTTCCTGCCCGACAAGGCAATCGACCTGATCGACGAAGCCGGCGCGCGCGTGAAGCTGCGCCAGACTTCGCTGCCCGACGAGATCACCGAAGTTCAGAAGCGGATCAAGTTCATCGTGCACCGCATGGAGAACGCCATCGCGAACCACGAGTTCGAGAAGGCGCGTTTCTACTCTGACGAGGAGCGCAAGGAGCGCGAAAACCTGCGCGCGCTGCGCGAAAAGTATCACCTCGATGAATCGTCCACCGGCGTGGTGAACCGCGAAGACATTGAAGACGTGGTTTCGCGCTGGACGGGCGTGCCCATCGCCTCGATCAAGGAAGAAGAGAGCAAGAAGCTGCTGCGCATCGAGGAAGAACTGCACAAGCGCGTGATCTCGCAGGAGCGCGCCATTTCGGCGCTGGCGCGCGCCATCCGGCGCTCGCGCGCCGGCCTGAAGTCGCCCAACCGGCCGATCGGCTCGTTCCTGTTCCTCGGTCCTACGGGCGTGGGCAAGACGGAAGTCGCGCGCACGCTGGCGCAGTTCCTGTTCGGCAGCGAGAAGTCGCTGATCCGCTTCGACATGTCGGAATTCATGGAGAAGCACTCGGTCAGCAAGCTCATCGGCTCGCCCCCGGGATACGTGGGCTACGAAGAGGGCGGCCAGCTCACCGAGCGCGTGAAGCGCGCGCCCTACTCGGTCGTCCTGCTCGACGAAATCGAGAAGGCGCACCCGGACGTGTTCAACATCCTGTTGCAGGTGTTTGAAGACGGCCAGCTCACCGACGGCCTGGGCAACACCGTGGACTTCAAGAACACGATTCTTGTCATGACGTCGAACATCGGCGCGCGCCACCTGCAGAAGCGCACTGGCCTCGGCTTCCAGACCGAGAAGGAAGACGTCATCTCGACCAAGGTCGAGGACATGGTGAAGAACGAGGTGAAGCGCACCTTCAACCCCGAGTTCCTCAATCGCCTCGACGAAGTGATCATCTTCAACGCCCTGACCGAGCAGGACCTGATCCAGATCCTGGAGCTCATGGTGCAGCAGCTCAACCAGAACCTGGCGCAGAAGTCGATCACCATCACGGTCACCGAGGAAGCCAAGAAGTGGATCCTCGACAAAACCATCGTGGACCGCAACTACGGCGCGCGTCCGCTGCGCAGGGCCTTGCAGAAGTACATCGAAGACCCGCTCTCGGAAGCGCTCATCCAGGGCTCGATCCTGACGCGGCCCGCGTTCATCGAGGTCTACCTGGAGGGCAACGACCGCCTCTTCTACCGCCCGGTCGGCGAAGAGAAGACCGACGGCGTGCTGCTCTACACCGCCGAGTAGGCCGCATCCCAACGCGCTGGCAAATCAGCCGCCGCTCACCACGGCGGCTGACTGCTTTTGTGAACGTTTGTTGTCGCCTGGTCGCGCTCAACTCCGCGTCAGCCGGGTTGCCTCACGTGCAATGCGCCCGGCCATGGGCGGCAGCCGTCCCAGACATCCCGCCAACTTTCCCGCGAAACCAACATGGTTGAGCGTTTGCCAGAGGCGGACGCGAGCCGCGCCTGACGGCCGGGCCGAACACGAGTGACGGGAACCTGCAAAGGGACTTTTCAGGCGTGACCGATCGGCACAACAGTGAAGCGGCAAGAGAGCAGTTGTGCACGGTCTACTCAGTCTTGCCCGCCAGGGAGCGGTGGCGGCCACGGTCGCCATTGGACTCACCAGCCTCTTCTCGGTCGCGCCATCGACACCACCCACCGGCCCGCTGGAGCAACGCATCGCGCAGCTCTCCGCCGAAGTGCGGCAGCTTGAGCAGCAGCGTGACATGCCGGCGCACATCCTGAGCCGGCACCGCAATTCCATCTGCTACGTGTACGCCGTGTACCGCTTCGACGGGGTTTCGCGCTGGATGCAGCCGCCGCGCATGCACCTCTCGGGCACGGGATTCGTTGCGGCGGAGGGCTGGATCGCGACCAACCGCCACGTGGCCGAGCCGTGGTGGGGCGACGAAGAGGCCGAAGTGCTGCGCGTGCACGGCGGCCGCCCGAAGCTGGAGCGCCTGCTGGCGTTTTTCCCCGGGCTGCGCGCGCCGCTGGAGCTGACGCAGGTGACGCCGGCGCCGGGCAATGACGTGGCGCTCGCCCACTTTGTTCCGCCGGCGGGGGGCGCGCCGCCTCCCCTGCAGATCGCCGCCAATGCGCCCGAGCCCGGCGACGCGGTGCTCGTGCTTGGCTATCCCATGGGCCTCGAAGGCTTGCTGGCAAAATCGCCGAAGCTTGTCTCCCGGCAAGCCTCGCGCGCGCCCGATGAGCTGGCCGCGGCGCGCAGGCTTTCGTCGCTGGCGTTGATTCGTCCCTCCGCGACCCAGGGACACATCGGCGACGTGGTCGGCGATAAGCTGCTCTACGACGCCAGCACGGCGCGCGGCGCCAGCGGCGCACCCGTGTTCAATGCGCGCGGCGAAGTAGTCGGCATCAACACCGCCTATCTGGATGGCTTTTCGGGCGGAACGCTGGGCATCTCGGCGAACGTGCTCCGGCCGCTGCTGGAAAAAGTGCAGCCGGCCAACAGCGCGACCGTCGCGGCGAAGTAAGCATCGTTGCGCCAGGCACGAACGCCCGGCAGGCGCCAGGATTGCAACTATCGCTGTGAGCGCGCCAGGCGCGGCATCCAGCCGGGCTCGCGCACGTGCTCTTCATGCAGGCGGCGCATGCGCGCCTGCAGCACCTGAGGCCGGCCCAGGTATCCGATCACGCGTCCTGGCGCGCGGCGGTCCATCACCGGCAGGCGGCCCACGCCGCGCTCCAGCATCTTGTGCAGCGCCTCGTGCAGCGTTTCGTCGGGATAGGTGACGACCACAAGCTTGCGGCCCACCTCGCCGACGGTGACCTCGCCCGAAGGATGCGAGTCGAGCGCCCGCAGCAGATCGCCGCGGGTAATGATGCCGCAGAGCAATCCGTTGGAATCCACTACGGGAAGGCCGTGATGCGCGGTCACTTCGGGATCGCGTTCGGTGATGCGCCGGCTGAGTTCGGCGACCGTCATGCCCTCGGGGACGCACGGCGCCTCGCGTGACATGACTTCGCCCACCGTGACCTGCTGCAACACATCGGCCTCATAGTCGGTGTGGATGCGCAGCCCGCGGCGCGCCAGCTTTTCCGTCATGATCGAAGTGCGGCTCAGCAATAGAGCGACACCGTCGGCGATTACCGTGACCAGCATGAGCGGCAACACCGCGTTGTAGTCGCGCGTGATCTCGAAGGCGAAGATGATGAACGCGAATGCCGCGCGCGAAGCCGCGCCGAACACCGCGCCCATCGCGACCAGCGCGTAGGCGCCCGGCTGCGCGTGCAGGCTGGGAAACGCGCGGTTCATTCCCATCGCGTAGGCGCCGCCCATGGCCGCGCTGGCCATGAACATGGGCGCCAGCAGGCCACCCGACGTCCCCGAGCCCAGCGAAACCACCAGGGCAAGCGACTTGAAGAACGCCACGGCGAGCAGCGCTTTGAGTGGCAGGCTGCCGTTGAGGATGTCGGAGATCGTGTCGTACCCGACGCCGAGCACGCGCGGGACGAAGTAGCCGATCACGCCCAAGCCGAGCGCGCCGATGGCAGGCCACCACATGGGATCGAGCGGGAGCTTTTCGAACAGGTCTTCCGTCCAGTAAAGCACCTTGCTGAAGCCCACGGCGGCAAGCCCGCAGATCAGGCCGAGCACAACGTACATTGGCAATGCGCGCGGGATGCCGAAGTCGAGGCTGCCCACCGTGAACATCGGCCCCGGGCCAAGCAGCATGACGTGGACGCTGGTGGCCAGCGTGCTCGCAATCACCAGCGGAATGAACGAGCGTGATTTGAATTCGAAAAGCAGCAGCTCGATCGCCAGGATCACGCCCGCAATCGGCGTGCTGAAGGTCGCGGCCATGCCGGCCGCCGCGCCGCACGCCAGCAGTACTTTTCGCTCCGCGGCGGTGACGTGCAGCAATTGCCCCACCAGAGAGCCGAGCGCGCCGCCCGTCTGAATGATGGGCCCTTCGGCGCCGAACGGCCCGCCCGTCCCAATGGCGATCGCTGCCGATACCGGCTTCAGGATCGCGACCTTCGGCTCGATCCGGCTGCGGGAAACAAGCACCGCCTCCATCGCCTCGGGAATGCCGTGTCCGCGAATCTTCGACGAACCGTACTTGGCCATCAGGCCGACGACCAGCCCGCCCATGACGGGAACCACGATGACCAGCGCGCCCAGGGTGTTGTCGCGCGGGCTGACCAGCTCGAGCGAGACGCGATGGTAGAACACCAGGTTGGTGAGCAACGCGATCAGGTTGTAGAGCAGGTAGGCCACCAGGCCGGCGGCCACGCCGATGAGCGCGGCCAGGAACGACAGCAGCACCAGCCGGTCGCGAACACGGCCGGTCGTGTCGGAAAGGTCTTCGATGGCGGTCCCTGCGGCGCGGGATTCAGATGGCGCGGGTCGGGTGGCGGAATCCATGTCAGCTTTCGGACCTCGCAAACGTGTCTCCGTGTGGTTGCCCCGTTCGGCGGCTCGAGCGCCGGGTGAGTGCGCGCAAAATGCTGACCAGCGCCGGGGCGGCCTGCCGCAGCGCTTCGCGATGGTGCAGTGTGAGCCGGCGCAGCACCCGCAACGCCGGCGGCCGGAGCGCAATCACCACGCGGCGCCGGTCGTCGCGCGCGGGAACACGCCTTACCAGCCCGCGCCGCGCGCTGCGGTCGATCAGCTCGACCGCGCTGTGGTGCTCAATCTGAAGCCGCTCCGCGATGGCCCTGATGGACGCCTTGCCCGGGCCCAGGCCTTTCACGGCCAGCAGCAGCTGGTGCTGCTGGGGCTCCAGGCCCGCAGCACGCGCCGCTTTCTCACTGAAGTGCAGGAAGCGGCGCAGTTCGTAGCGGAAGCCGGCAAGTGCGCGGTAGTCGGAAGCGGTGAGGCTCGCGGTCACAAGTGATATATATCGTATCACGATATATTCAAAAAGATCACCACTCCTCCGTGCCGCGTGTCACCCCGGCGGCCCGAGACGCATGCATTCGCCGATCTGCCCGAATTTGGCCGCGCGCAACGCAGCCGGTACAATCAAGGGTTCCAGTGCTGCATCGGGACGCGACCGGAGAGGAGACGGCGTGATCGCGCGCTACACCCGCCCCGCCATGGGGCGCATCTGGACCGACGAAAACAAGTTCCGCACCTGGCTGCGGGTGGAGATTGCAGCCACCGAAGCGCTGGCCGAGGCCGGCAAAGTGCCCAAATCGGCGGCCCGCGCCATTCGCGAAAAGGGCGACTTCGATCTCGCCCGCATTCAGCAGATCGAGGCCGAGGTGCGGCACGACGTGATCGCTTTCACCACGGCGGTCGCGGAAAAGATCGGCCCCGAGTCGCGCTGGCTGCACTACGGTCTTACCTCCAACGACGTGGTGGACACGGCGCAGGCGATCCAGCTCAGCGAGGCCTCCGACATCATCGCCGACGGACTGAAGCGCCTCGCCGGGGTCTTGCGGCGCCGCGCGTTCGAGTTCAAGAACACGCCGCAGATCGGGCGTACACACGGCATCCACGCTGAGCCGATCACGTTTGGGCTGAAGCTCGCCAACTGGTACGCCCAGGTGCAGCGCGACATCGCGCGCTTCACCCGCGCCGCCGACGAGATGCGCGTGGGCAAGTTCTCCGGAGCGGTCGGCAACTTCGGACATCTCGATCCCGCGCTGGAAGAGGCGATTTGCGCGCGGCTGGGACTGAGGCCGGCGAACATCTCGACACAGGTCATCCAGCGCGACCGCCACGCCGCCTACGTGGCCACGCTGGCCATGATCGGAACGACGCTCGAGACAATTGCCACCGAAATCCGCCATCTGCAGCGGACGGAAGTGCGCGAGGCGGAGGAATATTTCAGCGAAAAGCAGAAGGGCTCGTCGGCCATGCCGCACAAGCGCAACCCGATCACCAGCGAGCAGATTTGCGGCCTGGCGCGCCTGCTGCGCGGCAACACGCAATCCGCTCTGGAAAATGTCGCGCTATGGCACGAGCGCGACATCTCGCACTCGTCGGTCGAGCGCGTGGTCCTGCCCGACTCGACGATCGTTGCCGACTACCTGCTGGACAAGACCGCCGCGCTGGTCGAGCGGCTGGTGGTGTATCCGCAGCGCATGCTGGCCAACCTGAACAGCACTGGCGGTCTGGTGTTCAGCGGACAGTTGCTGCTCGACATGGTGGAGGCAGGCGTGCTGCGCGAGCAGGCGTATCGCATCGTGCAGCGCCACGCCATGCGGGCATGGAATGAAGGGCTGAACTTTCGGCAGCTCATTGAGCGCGACCCGGAGGTCGCGCGGCGGCTTTCCCGCCAGCAAATCGAACGGGCCTTCGACCTGAAGCGGCAACTGCGCAACGTGGACGCGATTTTCCAGCGGGTTTTCGGGCCGCTGCCCGCCCCGGCCACGGCTCAGGCGAGCAGCCAGCCAACCGGCAGCCGGCGGCGCAACAAGAAGCGCCGCCGCTGAAGGACGGTCCCGGCCGCAACCTCAGGCCGTCGGCCGCAGACGTACTTCACCGCGCTCGACCGGTCTCCGAGTACGCCCAAGCACGTTGTCGAGCGCGAAGGCTCCGGGTCCGGCGATGGCCACCGTCAGCAGGGCAACGAACAAGACCAGCACGAACTCGACTCCCCCCTTTTGAATGAAAAACCCGTTCTTCAGGTGCACCTGAAAGAACGCGACCGCCATGCTGAAGGCCACGGGCAGCGCGGCAATACGCGCGAACAGCCCGAGCAGCAGGAGCGCTCCGCCGAGGAATTGCGTCAACGACAGCAACCACGCCGACAGGTCCTGAAACGGAATTCCGGACTTGGCCATTCCGGCCGCCACGGCCGCGTGACCCCAGACAAACAACATCTGCCAGCCGTGCGCCACGAACACGATTCCCAGGACTGCGCGCAGCGGCGCAAGTCCGAGTTCGGGACTGCGGGAGATTCGTAGATCCATCTGAGCCTGCCTCCCTCCCGCAGCCTCCTTCCGCGCCGCGGGATGTGTGTTGCCACACATAGATTTCGGCCCATCGCCACGGATGCTTTTTCTCTCAGAATGGGCTCTTACGTGGGATGTGATTGAATCCGCGCGGGTTGCGGTCTACAGCCGATTGATCATGCTGGCCACGTAACCGGCGCCAAACCCGTTGTCGATGTTCACCACGCTGACGTTGGAGGCGCAGGAGTTGAGCATGCCGAGCAGCGCCGCCAGCCCGTCGAAAGAAGCGCCATAGCCGACGCTGGTGGGCACGGCGATGACCGGTGCGCTCACCAGTCCGCCCACTACGCTGGGCAGGGCCCCCTCCATGCCGGCGCACACGATCACCACGCGCGCTTTAGTCAACGCGGCGCGGCTGGCGAACAATCGATGGATGCCGGCCACGCCCACGTCATAAATGTGCTGCACGCTGTTGCCCATCACCTCGGCGGTGACGAGCGCCTCTTCGGCCACCGGAATATCGCCGGTGCCCGCCGAAACCACCGCGATCACGCCCTTGCCATAGCGCCGCTTCTGCTTCCGCAAAACGATGGCGCGCGCCAGTTCGCGATACTCGGCGCGGGGAACGAGCCTGCGCACCGCGGCAAAGTGGTCCGCCGTGGCGCGCGTAGCCAGCACGTTGACCTGGTGCTGCGCCATGCGCGCGAAAATGCCGGCCACCTGCTTGGGCGTCTTGCCCTGCGCCAGGATCACCTCAGGCATGCCGGCGCGCAACGTGCGATGGTGGTCCACTTTGGCGAAGCCGATGTCCTCAAAGGGCAGGTGACGCAGGCGCGCGACGGCCTCGTCGGGCGAAAGCTTGCCGGCGCGGACCTGCTGAAAGAGCCGCTTGATCTGGTCGGCAGTCATGAAAGCCGGGTTTCGCGTTTCACGTTTCCAGTTTCGAGTTTCGAGCTTCAACTTGCAAGCGCAAACGGGCGGCCGCCGGCGAGAAAAGGCAAAAGCATCACACAAAGGACACGAAGAGAATCAAGCCGCAAGCACTTTTTTCTTCGGCATGCGGGTGCGGCGGACGGCGACGAAGTACGCGGTCCGCGCGGCGCCGGGCTGGTGCAGCGCGCGGCAATAAAGGCTGCGCAGGAAGCGCTTGCGCACGCGTCCGGCGACATAGGCGCTGTAGAGCTGGCTGCCCAGCAGCTTGCCGAGCATCTCAGCCGCAAAGCGGCCGCGCGCACCGGGAAGGAGTACGCCCTCGCGCATCAGCGGCGGCACGTCGAGATACGCGCTCAGGTTGCTCTCGTAGTCCTTGTGCATCACCAGAAAATCGGCCACGTGCATGTATTCACGATAGGTGCAGATTCCCTGCTCTTCCACCGCCTCGCGCGTTTGTGTGTAGAGCGCGTAAAGGTCCTGCTCACGCACAATCGGCCGCGCGGGATAGAGCACGCGCGCGGCAAAGTCGGCCAGCGCGTGCTCCATGGTGCGCACGTAAAACGTGTCCTCCGGGCCAAGATCGCCGGCAGCCGTGCGGACCGCGAGGGACCCACTGCAGGCATGATGGAGAAAGCGGGCCGCGTCCTCGGAGCCATGCGCAAGCTGAAAGTTGCGCACGAACAAAGTGTTCAGGGCCGGCACGTAGAAACTGCCGCGCTCCGCAAGTCGATCGAGCGCTTCGCGAACTCCAGACTCTGACGCGCCGGTGCGCAGCATGCGGCTGCGGACCTCGTCGTTCCCTGAGCGAGCCGACACCGCGGGCAGCAGGTCCACCAGAAATTGCGCCCGGGCGCCGGTCTGCGGCGAGTAGCGGTCGATGTTGAAGAAGCGCAGCAGCGCATCCACCAGGTTGTAGAACGTGGGCGCAAAGTCGGGCGGGGCAGTGTCCTGTCGCCAGCGCTCGATGCACAGCCGGTAGCTTTCGTACTTCTCCAGCGGCGTTGCCGTGAAGACGCAGGCCACGTCAGGCGCCACGCGCACTGCTTCCACACGCTCGCGCCGCTCGCCTGTGGCCTGCCAATAGAGAGCGTCCACATTCTGCAGCACGGTGAAGACGCGCTCCCCGGGAAGCCGCGAGCGGACTTCGGCGGGCAGATGTGACGGCGCCAGGTGTGACTCGCCAAACAGGACCAGCACAATCGCATCGGGATGCCGTGCGCGTATTTCCGCCAGCTTGGCGGCGGCGTGGCGGTCGCGGGCGCTGATGCGGCGCAAATCGTCGCGCGGCATGCAATCCAGCCCGTAAAGTCCGGCAGCGTGCCGGCGCGCGCTTTCCAGGAGCGCCAGCAGCGGTTGCCAGTCATAACCCCAGTCAAGGTCGAAGCGGATGCGGTCGCGCAGTTCGGCTTCGTCGACTTCGCCGCGCATCCATTCATCGAGCGCGGCCTGGTCACGGGAGAAGACCGTTTCGAGGCCCAGGACCACCGGACGCGCCCGCGCGGCCTCGAGCTGCTCGAGCAGCGCGCATGCCAGGCGCTGCGAGGCCGGCAAGGCGTGGTAATCACCGATCAGCACGACGCCCGAGCTGAGCAGCGCGTTTTGCAGCTGCGCCGGCGTGAGGACACTCTCGTAGCTTGGAAAAGCCTCTGCGTACTCCCGTATGTATTTTCGGCGAGTATGCGAATCGCTGCTGCGGATGGCGCGCTCCACCTGGACCAGCGCATGGCGCTCGGCGGCGCTGCGCCGCATCCGGATTGTCACCTGCGAGGCCATGCTGGCGAGCGTCGGCGAGGCAAAAGCCGGGTCGGTTCGCGGCCGCGTCACACGCCCGCGGCTGCCGGCGCGTGGCCGCAAACGGCTTCTGCTACAGTTGGATGCGAATTTCGATGAGCGCAGCACCCCAGAACCTTACCGTGGCCGCCACCGGCGCCAGCGGCTCCCTGTTTACCCGCGAACTGCTCCGGGCACTCGAAGAAGACGAGCGCGTCCAGACCGTGAACTTCATCCCGTCCGACAACGCGCTGCGCGTCTTTGCCGAGGAGCTCGGGACCGGCGGCCGCAGCAACGTCATTGCCAAGCTGCTGGGGAAGAAGTCTGGCAAGATCGCGCTGCAAAACAACGACGACATCGGCGCCAACGTGGCCAGCGGCTCCTATCCCGCCGACGCCATGATTGTGCTGCCGTGCAGCATGGGCACGCTGGCGCGCATCGCCCACGGCTACGCTTCGCGGCTGATCGAGCGCGCCGCCGACGTCTGCCTGAAGGAGCGGCGCCCGTTGGTGCTGTGCGTGCGCGAGACGCCGCTGAACAAAATACACATCCGCAACATGTATCGCGCCGCCGACGCGGGCGCGACCGTTTTTCCCCTGATTCCCAGCTTCTACAACAAGCCCGCGTCGCAGGAAGAGATGGCGCGCGAGTTCGCCAACCGCGTGCTGGCGCACCTCGGCCTGCGCCAGCCGGGCGCCTATGAGTGGAAGGGGAAAGGCAGCCGATAGCTGCCCGCTTCTGGCTGCCGGCTAAGAGCCGAAACCCTTGCCAATCACCTCGAGAATGGATGGACGAAGGTTGAGTGCGATCAGTTCCTCGCGTGCGAACCAGCGCGCGTCGGCTGCGTCGCCGGAGGCGCGCAGCTCTCCGCCGGTGACGCGGCAGAGAAAATCAATCAGTACATAGTGAAATTGCGGTTTGCCGCTGGCGTCGGGGAAGATGCTGTCGTAAACACCGAGGACATCTGTGGCTCTGACCGTGAGCCCGCATTCTTCGCGTGCTTCGCGCGCGGCCGCGGCGCGCAGCGTCTCGCCCAGTTCCACCGCTCCGCCCGGTACCGACCATTCGCCTTGGAGCGGTTCAGTGGCACGGCGAACGAGCAGCACGCGCTCGTCTTCAATGATCACCGCGCCGGCGCTGACGATGGGGCGGTCGGGATAGCTGCGGGAGTCCAAATCTTTCACCGCGGAGCCGCAGTGTCTAACTGAAGAACCCTCGCGGGCTGAAATCGGTGATCTTCCAGCCTTTGCGGCCGCGCTCCATCTCGAACTTCACCTGCGACGACTTGCGGATGGGCGCGTTGCCGTTCTTGGGCAGCTCTTCCATTTCGAAAAGCACCATCACCACCGCTTTCTCACCCTCCACCGAGTTCTGCAGGATGCGGTAGTGAACGCGGAAGCCTTCGTAGCGCTGGAACATGGCTTCAATCTGGTCTTCGAAGGTGAGGCCGCCATCCATCTTCTCCAGGTCGAAGGCGCTGAGCATCAGGCGCTGGCTGTGGCCCTCGAGGCCGTCGCGCACGAGGCCGAGCACGTCGTTGGCCACGGCGGCGGAGAACATGCTCGTGTTGAGTTCGTCGTCCTGCTTGCGCTCCTTCTTCTTCTTGTCGTCTTTCTTCTTGTCCTTGGAGTCTTTGGACTGCGAATCCTTGGACTGCGATTCCTTGGACTGCGAGTCCTTGGACTGCGTGTCTTGCGACAGCGCGGGATTGGCAAGCGATACAGCGATTAGCAAGCAAAAGGAGACGATCAGGCGGCGCATCATGGAAGCGAGCTCCGGTTGGGCTGAGATGCTGCGGAATTGTAGCCCGTCGCGCGCCCGCTTCGCCACGGCGCTACTTGCTTTTCGCCACGTAAACACCGTCCCACTGCGGATCGGGCGCCTGCTTCAGGTACTCGTGCGAGCGCTTCAGGAAGGTGTGCGACGGGCCGTCGTCGGGATAGCGCGAGAGCAGTGCTTCGAACTTCTGCACGGCTTCGTCCCAGGCCTGGCGGTAATAGGCCTGCTGCGCGCTCTCCCATTGCGCCAGCAGATCGGCGTAGCGCGGTGCGTCTTTGGGGAAGGCCATCAGCTCGTAGATGCCCACCGGCTTCAGCTTGCCCTTCACGCGGATGCGATCGAGCGGGCGGAAGATGAAGTGGTCTTTGGCGCGCGTCCAGGTGAATTCGCTGACGATGCGCACCGTGTGGTAGTCCTTGTTCTGGCCCTCCAGGCGCGACGCCAGGTTGACCGGGTCGCCCATCACCGTCCAGGCAAAACGCTTGTCGGAGCCCATGTTGCCCACGTTGACCAGGCCGGTGTTGATTCCGATACCGATCTCCAGTTGCTTGCGGCCTTCCGCTTCCCACTTGAGGTTGAGCTCTTCCAGCCGCGCCGACATCTCCAGCGCGCAGCGGCACGAGCGGACAAAGTGATCATCCTGCGGGAAAGGAGAGCCCCAAAAGGCCATCACCGCGTCGCCGATGTACTTATCGAGCGTGCCCCAGTTGCGGAACAGGATGTCGGTCATCTCGCCCAGGTATTCGTTCAGCAGGTGCACCAGCTCGTCGGCGGTGAGACCTTCGGCGATCGTCGTGAACGACCGGATATCGCTGAACATGATGGTCAGGTCTTTGGTCTCGCCGCCCGCGCGGAAGTACTTCTGCGGGTCTTTTTCGATGAGCGCAATGACGCCGGGCGAGACGTAGCGCGCGAACGTGCGGCGGACCTTCCGCTTCTCGCGCTCCTCGAAGATCATGCGGTAGCTGGTGATCGAGCCGTAGTTGGCGATGAGCACCGACGCCGGCACGACAACAAACAGCCACATCCCGAAGTGCACGAATGCGAAGCGCACCAGCCACAGGAAGGTGAGCAGCGCGCCGGCTGCGGAAAGCGTGGCATAGAGCGGCTTCACGTGGCCGAAGACGTATCCCATGCCGAGGCCGAACAGGAGGATGAATGCGATGTCGATCATCTCCTGGTTGAGGCCGCGGCGCAGGAAGCCGCGCGCCGCCTCGTCGTTGTGCAGCAGGTTGTCGAGCACGTTGGCGTGGGTCTCCACCCCCATGTAGCCCTGGTCCTGCTTCTGGTATGGCGTGGAGCGCAGGTCGCCGATTCCCTTCGCCGTGGCGCCCACGATCACGATCTTGTCCTTGAAGGTCGAGGCCGGCACGGTGCCGTCAATCACGTCGCCCATCGAGTAATGCTGGTAGGTCTGGAACGGGCCGGCGAAGTTGATGAGCACCGTTCCGTCGGGCGCGGTGAAGAACTTGTGCGGGCCCATCTCGATGCGCTCCAGGCCCGAGTCGGCCATGTAGCCCACGGTGGATTGCGGCTTGATGTCTTCGGCGACGCGCAGCGTCTCCAGCGGCAGCGACGGATACCACTCACGGTCCTTGTAGAGAATGAGTAGCGTGGCGTGGCGCACCGTGCCGTCGGAATCGGGATTCACGTCGTAAAAGCCGTATGACTTTGACGCCTCTGCGAGCAGGCTCATGTTCGGCAGCACACCCTGCGCGACCAGGCCGCCTCCCCTCTGCCAGGCAACGCGCGGATCGAACTGGTTCCTGTCGTCAACCTTCACCATCTGCGCGAAGGGATGGCCCCAGAGGATGTTGTAGTACTCCTCGATCGCCTTCTCGTTGGTGCGCTTGATGCCCTCGGGATCGAGGAAGCTGTGGCCCAGGATGACGTTATCGGCGCGCTTGAGCGACCCGGCCAGGATGGCATCGTTGTCGCTGCTGCGCTCGATCTCGCGGATCTTGTCGAGCACGGTGGCGGGCGCGGCCGCGCCCAGCTCGGCCCGCAGTTTGTTCAGCGCGTCGGTGGCGGAGTTTTTCTCGGGCGTGGGAAAGCTGACGTCGAATGCCGCGACGGCGGCGCCGCCTTCCTTGAGCCGGTCAATCAGCCTAGCGTAGCCGCTGCGCGGGATCGGCCAGGCGCCGACCTTTTGCAGCGTTACATCGTCAATGCCGATGATGACGATTCGCGGATCATGCTCGCGCGGGCCGCGGCTCTTGAACAGCGCGTCCAGCGAGCGCTGTTCCACGTTCTGAAGAAATCCGAAGATCGTGCCGCGCGTCCCGGTGGCCACGAACGCGTACACGCCCAGGCCCACCAGCGTCATTGCGACGGCGAGTCCCACTTCGACGCGGCGCGCGGGAATGCGCTCGAACGTCTTCACCGCTTTTTCTTTCAGCGGAGCGAGCAGCCTGGCTAGGGGACTCATTTGCCGCGCCGCCCAAACTTGTACACGAGGGTCACACCGAACGACCGCTCATCGAAGTTGGGGGAGTTCCGGTAGAAGTTGCTGTTGCGCTCAAAAGCAAAGGTAATCGTCGTGTTCTCGTCGTTGAGCCACTTGTAGGTGAGCGCCGTCTTGTAGCTCGGGCGGCTGTATCCCGCCGGAACCAGCGTAAGCCCCGTCGGCGAAAGCGCCGGCAGCGTGGCGGAGCTGGAGCGATAGCTCGCCTCCATGATGAACCACTTCGGCGGCTCCACGTAGAAGCCCACGATCGCCAGGCGGTTGGAGTCGTAGTCGAGCAGGAATTCCAGCGGCGTCGTGGTCTGGCCGATGCGCGGGCGCTGCGCCTGGCGTTCCAGCTCGATGCGCATGTTCGGGTTGATGTGCCATCCGCCCAGGTCGTAGACACCGCGCAGGCTGGCGTACCAGCGGTTCGTGTTCGAAGTTTGGCTTGCGTCGATCAGGTCCACCGCCTGCCGGCGCTCCCAGCCAACCGTCAGGAAGGTGGAATGATACGGAATCGTCAGCTCGGCGAACGGAATGCGCACGAAGCGCTCCACGCGGCAATCGGTGGCGCCGTTGGCGCAGTTGCCCGTGAAGGCGAAGGCGTCAACGTTTCGCTGGCGGTAGCCGAACTCGAGCAGCCCGCGGCGGTAGAAGCCCAGGTCGTGCACGACGAAGCGGACTTCGGGCTGCAGCAGGCGCGTCTCGAACTGGAGCTGCTGTTTCAGGTCGTCGTTGGAGCGCCGAACGGTGCTGTCCAGGGTGAGCCAGTCGAGCACGTCATAGGAGGCGCGCAGCACCGAATCCTGAAGGTCGGCGATCTGGCGCGCATTGATGGAAGCAAAATTCGGTTCGTACCTGGTGTAGGAGCCGCGCAGGTTGAACTTGCCTCGACGCCAGCTGCTTTCCAGGCGTCCGCCCCAATCGCCCTGATAGCCGAGTCCCGCCTGCGGAATGCGGTCGTCACACGGCGCGGGACAGCTGGCCGAGCTGCGCGTATCGAAGTCGGTGCTGGACGCGGCAATCTCACCCTCCATGCGGAAGCCGGGACGCTGCACTTTGCCGTCGAAGCTGAACACGCGGTTGCTCGCGGGCAGCGGCGGCGTGCCCAGCGTCGCCGGTGGCAGCGTATCCACGCGATCATCGCTGGACGAGAAGTTAAGGCCGAAGGTGTTTTCGCGACCGACCTTGCGTTCCAACCGGAAGCCCGAGACCAGCGAGGTGTACGGCCGTCCGGGAAGGCAGCCGGTGGTCACGCTGGCGGTGCACAGCTCCTTGTAGAACGAGCCGTAGCGGTCCACGAATGCGCCGCCGATGGTGGTGAGTTTCCAGACGTCGTTGAACTTCCAGGAAGCGTTCACGCCCTTGATGTTCTGATTGAACGTCAGGCGCGAGAGGCTGACCAGCGAGTCGCCGAAGATGTACTCGTCGCGCGGGCCGTAGAAGCGCAGATACGCCTTTTGCAGGCTGTTGTGCTCAGGATCGATGCTGGCGTCGTCGGTGGCCCGGAACATGGTGAGCACCTGCATGCGGCGCGTCACCAGGAAACGGCGGTCCATGAAGTAATTGAACTCGCCCAGGTTGTTCTGGCCGTCTACGCGGAACGAGCGGGTCTTGTCGCCGCCGATTTCGGTGGCGCGGGTCATCAGCCGGATCTCGCCGACCTCCTGGTCGCTGCCGGCGGCGACGGCGTTGCCCACTTCAAACGTCGCGGCCTTGGGCTTGTTGAGCTCGGCCTCGGAGGGCTTGGCCGGCTCCTGCAACGGGGACGTCGGCTGCTGAGGCGCTTGCTGAGTTTGTTCCTGGTCGCGGCTGGTTAATTCCTGGGCGGCCAGCGGTGCTGCCAGCATCGCGCCGCAGAGAAGGACTCGGATGAGACGCATATGACCCCGGGGCTATCGCCACCGCTCTGGTTGCGGCAGGCGGCCGCTTACTTGTTGAACCATTGGGGGATAATGCCGAACAGAGTACCTCAAAAACGGCCACTGTCAATTACAGAGTTGTAGTCCGGCCTAAGGTGCGGGCCTCAGGCTTTCCACAGGTGTGGGGCGTATAATCCGTCCCCGTCGAGCAGTCGTCGGAATCCAGTCAACCCACCCTTCCCCCGCCGCAGGCAGGCCCCTGCCGGGCGGCGAGGCGTTCGTTTTTCGAGCAAGGCAAACTAAAACAATCCAAACTCGCGCCATGCGAAAGGAGAGTCTCCCCATGTTTGCTCGCCTCTTCCAAGCGGATGTCAAGACCGACAAGCTGCAGGAGTACACCAACCGCGTTCGTCAGGAAGTGGATACCACGATCAGGAAGCAGGCAGGCCTGCTGGAGCTGATCAGCATGACCTCGGAATCAAATCCCGGCCGCGTGGCGGTCATCACCTTCTGGCGTACGCCGGCCGACGCCGAGAACTACAGCCGCAACGTGGCGCCGCGCGTGCACGAGTCCATCAAGCCGTTCCTGAAGACAACACCTACCATCGAGCACTTCAACGTGGACGTGACCACCGGCAGCAAGATCGCGGCCGCGGCATAGGCGATTCACTCAGCGCGCAAGCGCAGAAGGCGGGCTGCGGCCCGCCTTTTCAGTTGACGGTTGCCAGTTGCCCTTTTCAGTTGTCAGTTGCCGTTGGCCAGAAAAACCGGCCGGTAGTGATCTGGCAGCCGGCAACCGGCAACTGCCCTCCCTGTCGTACACTCATCTAACCTGCCATGGCCCTGGAAGAATACAGGCGCAAGCGGCGCTTCGAAGCAACGCCCGAGCCGCCCCCCAGGGTCGAAAAGAGCGGCCAGAGCCGCTTCGTCGTGCAGCGCCATCACGCCACGCGTTTGCACTACGACTTCCGCCTGGAGATGGATGGCGTGCTCAAGTCGTGGGCGGTGCCCAGGGGCCCTTCGCTCGATCCCGCCGACAAGCGCCTGGCGATGCAGGTGGAAGATCATCCGGTTTCGTACTTCGACTTCGAAGGCGTGATTCCGCCGGGCAACTATGGCGCGGGCACCGTGATGGTGTGGGAAGTGGGCACATGGGAGCCCATCGGCTGGGACCACAAGGCCAAGCGTCCCACGGGCAAGCCTGGTGACGCGCGCTCCATGCTTGAGGCGGGCGACCTGAAGTTCCGCCTGCACGGCAAACGCCTCAAGGGCGAATTCGCGCTGGTGCGCATGCGCTCGCGGCGTCCGGGCAGCAAGGGCACCGAGTGGCTGCTCATCAAGAAGAAGGACGAGTACGTCGTTCCCGGCTACGACATCGAGAAGCAAGACCGCTCCGTCCTGACCAGGCGCACCATGGACGAGATCGCCGCCGATGCCGGCTCGAAGACGTGGCAGAGCAGTCGCCCGGCGGCCGCGGCGGCCAAGGGCGGCAAACAGGCATGGCTAGCGCCGACGCTGGCCAAGCTTGCCCGCCGAAGGGCATCCGACGCGGCGGTCGCAGAGGACGCAGGGGGCGCGGAAAAGAAAGACGGCGCCAGCCGCTCAAAGAAACCTGCTGCGCGCGACATTGCTGCCGCACCGAAATCCGCGCGCGCTAAAAAAAAAGAAAGAACTGATTCCTCCGCGCTCCTGGCGTCCCCCGCGTCCTCTGCGTTAAGGGCCTTGGGCCCCCTGCCCGGGGCGGCGCGGTCGGCCATGCCGCGCAACATCCATCCCATGCTGGCGACTCTGGTTGACGAGCCCTTCGACGATGACGACTGGCTCTTCGAGATCAAGTTCGACGGCTATCGCGCCGTCACGTACCTCGAAGACGGCAGGGTTCGCCTGTTCTCGCGCAACCAGAACGACATGACGGCGCAGTATCCGGAACTGGCCGAGATCGCCGCCTGCGTTCGCGCCAGGGAAGCCGTGCTCGACGGCGAAGTCGCCGCGCTCGACGAGAACGGGCGTCCGTCGTTCAGCCTGATGCAGCAGCGCACCGGCCTCGGCCACGAGGGACGGCGCATCGGGCGCGGCGATTCCGGCGTGCCCATCGTGTTCTACGCCTTCGACCTCATCTACCTCGATGGCTACAACCTGATGAAGGTGGACTGCGAAAAGCGCAAAGACCTGCTGCGCCAGGTCCTGAAGACCACCGACCGCGTGCGCTACTCGGAGCACTTCGTCGGGCGCGGGCGCGACCTGTACAACGCCGCGGGGCAGCAGGGGCTCGAGGGCATCGTCGCCAAGCGGCGGCGGAGCTGCTACGAGCAGAAGCGCTCGCGCGACTGGCTGAAGATGAAGATCACGCGCGAGCAGGAGTGCGTGGTCGGCGGATACACCGATCCGCAGGGCTCGCGCCCGTACTTCGGTTCGCTCGTCCTTGGCCTCTACGGCGACAAGAAACACCTGCTGCACGTTGGGCAGGTGGGCAGCGGGTTCGACCAGCGCACCCAGCAAGACGTCTGGGAAAAACTTCAGAAACTCAAAACAGCACATTCGCCGTTCTATGGCGCGCGCGACAGCGTGAAGGGCGTCCACTGGTTGAGGCCCAAGCTCGTCGCGCAGGTGAGGTTCACCGAGTGGACACACACGCTCGAACTCGGCCCCCTCGGCGGCGGCCCGAAGATGCGCGCTCCCGTTTTCCTCGGCCTGCGCGCTGACAAGCGGCCGGAAGACTGCGTCTTCGAGCTGGAGAAGCCGGCGACAGAAGAAAAACGCAAGGCCGAGCGCGGCGACTCTTAGCTCGCCCCCACTACTTTTTCTTCCATCAACCGCCGTCCACGCCGCGCAAATTGTCATCCCGGGAGCGCGCTTCAGCGCGACGAGGGACCTGGGTTTGATCACACGCAAAACTTGAAACATGAAACCTGCCTTTTGCTACACTCCCCCGCCATGCGCGCACTCCTTCATGTCCTTCGTGCGGCCTCCGTGTCTTTTGTGGTTGGCTTTTTGTTCGCTGCGAACGCGTTTGCCGCCGGTCCCAACGTCATTCCCGTATGGCCCGGCGCGGCGCCGGGTTCGGAGAGCTGGAAATACGACGAGACGACCAGCGTCGGGCCCAGCGATGGCCTGCGGCGGGTGGGCAACGTTACGCGTCCGACGCTGACGGTGTTTCTGCCCGACAAGACGCTTGCCAACGGCACGGCGGTGATCGTCTGCCCCGGCGGCGGATTCCGCTGGCTGTCGGTGGACCACGAAGGCGCGGCTGTCGCGCAGTGGCTGAACTCGATCGGCGTTACCGCGTTCGTCCTCAAGTACAGGCTGATGCACCAGGGGGGGCCCGGAGAAGACGACCAGGCCTGGATCCTGGAGCAGCGCAAGACCGTCATTCCCCTGGCAGTCGCCGACGGCCAGCAGGCGATGAAGCTCGTCCGCGCCCACGCGGCCGACTACGGCATTGCTCCCGATCGCATCGGCATCATGGGATTCTCCGCCGGCGGACACGTGGCCGCCCAGGTCGCGCTGAAGCACGACGCGCAAAGCCGCCCGGCATTCGTCGCGCCGATTTATCCCGGTCCGCCCATCGAGCCGGTCGTCCCCGCCGACGCGCCGCCGCTGTTCATGGTGCACGCCGACGATGACAAGGGCGTCTCCACCGCCGACAACAGCATCCCGCTGTACCTGGCGTGGAAGAAGGCGGGAATCCCCGCCGAGTACCACATCTACTCGCAGGGCGGACACGGCTTCGGCATGCGCAAGCGCGGCCTCCCCGTGGACTCATGGACGGATCGGCTGAAGGATTGGCTTGACGCGCAGGGGCTTTTGAAGAAATCGGCCAATTGAGGAATCGGGTAAGTGAGTAGACCACACCCCCACCCCGGGCGCCTATTATTCGTTTCAAGCACTAGCGGGCGCTATTTCGGCAAAGTATCGAGCGCCCGGAGTTTAAGACCGAGGTCTTAAACCTAAGCGGTTGGGCCTATTTCGGAGCAGCGGCGGCGCTCCGGTTCACTTCGCCGACAAGCAATTGGATTCCGTTGTCAGTTGCCTTCAAGAAAATGAAACGGTCGTCAGCTGGGCAGCCCCATCCCAGCCCGATTGGGGCTGAAACGCTATATCGGCTGACCGATTTGCCACTGCTGCGATCAACGAGGGCGTTGTATATCTGGAAACCCTGCTCCGGGCTGCGACCTTGCTTTGTAAACTGGACTAGCCATCCGGCCGGTGTCGAACGGACGGAGTTGATATACGCCCCTTTCACGAGTGGCTTGACCGCAATTTGGCGGACGTCACCAGATGGGTCAACCTCGAAGATTGGTGCATCTTGCTGCCTTCGCACCAGCAACAGGTCAGGTCCATCGGCTACGATCTCACTGGTTGCTAATGCTGACTCGAGAGAAGGGCTGGCCGTCATTCTTGAAATCTGAATCGGATTGCCAGAACGTATGGAGCTAGCCGTGATGTCATTCGTAACAGTGACGTATCTTTCCAGTTGCCCATTCGGTCGGAGCAGCGCGATTACCGGCTCGTTCTTGTCTCGATCTATTCCGCTAACAAGGAAATAGCCGTCGGCGAACTCCCCGAATTGAAATATATGAAAGGGTACATCTAATCTAACCATGCCCACAAACTGCCCATTCCAGTCGAAGCGGGTGATGTACTGTCTTTCATCACCTACTTCCTGAAGCACCTCCTGCTCCTCACCGTTCTGTTTGTGTATCTTCAATCTCTGCGAACGAACATTGACAGTCGTGCGAGCTAAAATCAAGACGGCCTTGTCCGTCGGAAAGAATGAGCCGGCCCTCGGCATATGCAAATCGCTAATCCGGTCCATGCCAAATCTTGTGACACTTCCGTCGACTTTAACCGCAGCGACATCCATTACAGACATCGCTGTCGCGAATCGCAGCACAATGGTTCCGTTCGGTGAGCACTTCAGAGGTAAAGCAAAGGCCGGCCCAAGCGCGCCCACTACACTTAGACTAGAAGTAATCGTGATCGGAATCGTAGGCAGCTCCTCCGACGCGGCCGACCTCAGATCGGAATTGGGGTCTGCCAACTCTTGCTGCGCCGACAAGTTCGTCAGCACCAGAGAGAGTGCGACCGCCACGCCTACGAGCCGCTGCATATCTCAACCCCGCTTTCGTATGTTTCTGCTGCTTGGCATATTCAAGAGATAGCCAGCCGGAAGATATACGCCGGAGCAAGTTGGAATCACCAGCTCTTCATGCTCCGCTAGCCGTGCGAATCTCTTCCTCGTCTTCTCATTGCGTAACATGCCGCTGAGGCAGCTTCCGTTACCTACATAGGTTGTCCTGCTATCATTGTTCGCCTCCTTTGGACTTTCAGTCGGCTAACTTTAAACCAGATTACGATTTCCGCCGATCAGATCCGGCGTGACATGGCGTGTTTTTGTCACTTGACCTGCCAACATGCGTCAGAACACCGAATCGCAAAACCGCCTGTCGTGCTCTCGCCCGTTGAGAACAGGATCTCAGCGTCACGCAGGACTCTGTTCCTCGTGTGCGCCTACTTCACGTCCTTCATCGCCAGCATCGAGCCGTAGTCTTCACCCGCCGGCGGAACCGCGCGCGCCACGACGCCACTGAACGCCGCACGGAACTCGGGGTACTTCGCGACGATCGCCTTGATCACCGCCATGGTGTCGGCAAAGGCCTGGCCGCGATCGGCGACGCTGGGCACCTGAAAGCGCGCCACCACGTCGAGCCCGTCGCCGACGGGCGCGGCGGAGATGTCGGTCACGCGATAGGTTTTGCCGGCCGCGAGCAGGTCCATGGGCGCGGCGCGCGTGGGCAGGTCAGCCGGACGCGCCTGCTGCAACTCGCCGCTGAGCTGGTCGAGCTGCGCCGTGCTCATGAAATCCACGGGCGCGAGCAGCGTCCAGGCTGTCAGGTAATACAGCCAGGCGTTATGCGCCTGGCCCTGCTGCTTGTAGTTGCGCGCCTGGCGGAAATACCAAATGCCGTCGTGTCCGCCAATCTGCTGCGGACGGATGTAGAGCCCGCCCAGCTTCCAGCTCGCGCCCTGCTGCTGCAAAACTTCGGTTACGGTGAGGGGCATCTTGCCGCCGCGGGCGTCGAGGATGGCAATGGCGTAGTTGCCCGGCGAGAGATTGGGAATGAGGAAGCCGGCGCTGTTAGCCGTGTGGCCGTTGGCCCCGAAGACGCCGCAGAAAAACTCGGCCCGCGCAATGGGTGCGTTGCCTTCAGCCGAAAGCACGTAGAGCGACCTGGTGGCGGACTGCGCGCCCTGCAGGCCCTCGCGATTTTCCGCGATGGCGCCTTCGACCGATCCGAAGCTCGACGCCAGCGACGGAATCGCGCTGGCCCGCAGGCTCGCGTAATCGGCGGCCGAGGTCATGCGAAAGAACTGCTGTACGGCGGCTTCGACCGACTGCCGCGCGGCCGGATCCAGGTCGGCGGCGGTGGAGCAGGTTTGCGCCGCGGCTGCGCCTGAGCAAGCCAGCGCCACCGCCAGCGCCAGGGGGATCCAAAGTCTAGAACTCCGTTGCATGACAGTTCTTTCTCCAGACTGCGATCAAAGGTCCCAGGACGATTGGAGTCGGGGTCGCGCCTTTATAGGATGCTCCTAACCCGGTGCTCAGATGCAAGTGCCGCCAAGGCGCGGCTGGCTGCCGGCTGCTGGCCCGACAACCTTCCTCCTAACGCGAAAAGCGGCGGTGCCTTGAAGGGCTTAGGGGCGTCGGCCAGCAGCACGTAACTGGACGCGGCAGCCGGGCTTTCAATGCTAGAATTTTTGCATCAGACGTTGTGTCGGTATGACGCGGTATTTCTTCAGGTTTCTGGTCTACGTTGTTTTTGCGGGCATGCCTGGCACGCTCACGCTGCAGGCGCAGACCCCCGAGTTTCCTCCTGACATCCAGGCGCCGGCCAGTGCGAACGCTCCGGCAACGCAGCAGGCTCCGCCGCAAGCCGCGCCACCGGCCGCGAACACGCCCGCGGCTGAGCCCTCGCACACTGCGCCGGCGGCGGCAGCGGGCGAGCGTGCAAACCCGAAGCCGAATGCTCTGCCGCGCGCAACCGCGCACGCCACCACGCGGAAGGGCAAAGCGAAAACGCAGTCGGGAGCAGCCTCCACCGCGGCCCTCGACGTCCCGCCACCGCCTCCGCCGACACCGGCGCAGATGCCGCCCACGCGGCCGCAGGTGAGCTACCGCGATGGCCTGCTCTTCATCGACGCGCAGAATTCCACGATGGCGGACGTACTTTCCGCGGTCCGCAACCGCACGGGCGTAGCGATTGACGTGCCTCCGGTGGCGGCCGGCGAGCGCGTGTTCTTCCACGCCGCTCCCGGCAGCGTGCGCGACGTTCTTGCGTCCCTGCTGACCGGATCGCGGTTCAACTTCGTGATCCTGGGATCGGAGCGCTCGGCCGACGCGGTGCAGCGCGTGATCGTGACCCAGCGCGCTCCGGAAGGCGGCGCGCAGCAGCCGCTGCCTGCCTTCGGCGACGGCAGCGCGCAGGGCGACAACCAGGACGCGGAAATTCCGGACCGCGAAATCGAGGACAATGCGCCCCAACCGCAGCCGGCGGCGCCGGCCGGAGCGAACGCCGATCGTCCGCAGTTTCCGCCTATGCCGTTGGGCCAGTCGCAGGGCGGTCAGCAGCCCAACGCGCAGCAACCCGGCGCCCAGACGCCCACCAACACACCACAGCAGCCAAAGACGCCGGAACAGTTGCTGGAAGAGCTGAAGAAGATGCAGCAGCAGCAGCAGCAGCAGCAGAATCAGCAGAAGCCGCCACAGTAAGGCACCTTTGAATCCTGCTCTTAGTCCACGCTGGCAGCGAGCGGCGCGAGGACCTGCGTGGCGCTGGCGCTGCGCAGGCGGCGAGGACGCTGGCCGAAGAGCTTGAGGATGCCGACGATGGCGCCGTAGCCGACGGCGATGCCGAAGGCCACGGCGAGCAGGATTGTGAGAAGCAGTACGGCTGACGCCAGCAGCGTCCACATGCGAATCACCTGGTTTGATGCGGGTCCGGCCTCGGGGATGCTGGCTGCCGCAAGTTCTGGCCCAACAGCGACGTGGCCCAAGTCCCGGCCGACCAAATTCATCTTCGGCCGCAACCCCTGAATTTACTCGCGTTGACGCGTGGCGCAATTGCCAACTAAGATACGTGAGTAGAGTTGCGTTCCCTCACTCTCGGACTTTTCCGTGGCCCTGTCCACGTCACCCAAGGCCACGTCCTTCGGCGAGGGCAGCGGCAACGCTGGATTCGGGCGCGTGAGGCTGGCCGGAAACTGCTGTCCGGCAGGCACTTAGGGGCGGCCAGCAGAACTGTTCCCATGGCGATTTCCAAGATTTCGGTCCGCGGCGCGCGCCAGCACAACCTGAAGAACATTGACGTTGAAATCCCCCGCAACACGCTGACCGTCATTACCGGGCTGAGCGGATCGGGCAAATCGTCGCTGGCTTTCGACACGATCTACGCCGAGGGACAGCGCCGCTACGTGGAGACCCTTTCGGCCTACGCGCGCCAGTTCCTCGACCAGATGGAGCGCCCCGATGTGGACGCCATCGACGGGCTGAGCCCCTCGATCGCCATCGAGCAGAAGACCACCAGCCGCTCCCCGCGCTCCACGGTGGGCACCATCACCGAAATCTACGATTATCTGCGGCTGCTGTATGCCAACGTGGGCGTGCCGCACTGCCCCAAGTGCGGGCGCGAGATCTCGCGGCAATCGGCCGACCAGATCGTGGCGCAGGTGATGGAGCACGTGCGCGGCGAAGCCACAAAAGAAGAAGAGCGCGTCATGGTACTGGCGCCCATCATTCGCGGGCGCAAGGGCGAGTTCAAAAAAGAGCTGGAGAAGCTGGCGCAGCATGGCTTCACGCGCGCGCGCATTGACGGCGAGCTGCGCAACCTGGTGGACGACGAGATCAACCTCAACAAGCGCAAGAACCACACCATCGAAGTCGTGGTGGACCGGCTGCTGCTGAAGTCCGGCATCGAGAAGCGGCTGGAGAACTCGGTCGCCATCGCGATGAAGCTGGCCGGCGGGCTGGTGACGATCTCGTACGTCGGCGGAAAGGCGAGCCAGGAGCGCGTGTTCTCGGCGCGGCTCGCGTGCCCGGTGTGCGGCATCAACGTGCCGCAACTGGAGCCGCGCTCGTTCTCGTTCAACAGCGCTTACGGCGCGTGTCCCGAGTGCCAGGGGCTGGGCAGCCGCTATGACTTCGATCCGGCGAAGGTGATCGTGGACTGGTCGAAGCCGCTGCTGGAAGGCGGGCTGGGGCCCGGGTCGGCGTCAGGAAACCTGATTAACAGCCTGCAGATCGCGGCTGAAGCCTACGGCTTCGACCTGGCGACACCGTTCGAGCAGCTTCCCGGGAAAATTCAAAACCTGGTGTTGTACGGACCCGACGGAAAAGAGAAAAGCAAACTCGGATTCCGCGGCGTGCTCGCGTACCTGAAGAACAATCTGGAGGACGCGACCTCGGAAGGTTACCGCGAGTGGCTGCTGGGCTATATGTCGGCCACCAAGTGCCCGGTGTGCCACGGGCAGCGGCTGCGGCCGGAAAGCCTGGCGGTGAAGGTGAACGGACGCAGCATCGCCGAGTTCACTGCGCTGCCGGTCTCGCGCGCGGTGGAAGCCGTGAAGGCAATCAAGCTCAGCGAGCGCGAGGAGAAAATCGCCGGGCGCGTGGTGCGCGAGATCGCCGAGCGGCTGCAGTTCCTGAATGCCGTTGGATTGAACTATATCTCGCTCGACCGCTCGGCGGCGACGCTGAGCGGCGGCGAAGGCCAGCGCATCCGGCTGGCCACGCAGATCGGCTCACGGCTGCGCGGCGTCCTGTACGTGCTCGACGAGCCTTCCATCGGGCTGCATCACCGCGACAACGGACGCCTGCTTGCCGCGCTGGAATCGCTGCGCGACCTGGGAAACACGGTGCTCGTAGTCGAGCACGATGAAGAAACCATCCGCCGCGCCGACTACGTGATCGATCTCGGCCCCGGCGCCGGCCGCCACGGCGGCCACCTGGTTGCCCAAGGCACGCCGACGCAGATAACCGAAAGCGACAAATCGCTGACCGGCGCGTATATCTCCGGCAAAGCGCGCATCGGGCTGCGGCACGCGCGGCGCGAGCCGCAGGCGTGGCTCACCGTGCTCGGCGCGCACGAAAACAACCTGAAACACCTCGACGTGGCGTTTCCGCTCGGGGTGATGACGGTCGTGACCGGCGTCTCCGGCTCGGGAAAATCAACCCTGGTCAACGACATTCTTTATCGCGCCCTGGCGAAGAAGCTCTACCGCTCGCGCGAGGAACCGGGCGGGCACAAGTCGATCAGCGGCGTGGAAGCGGTGGACAAGGTCATCCGCATTGACCAGTCGCCGATTGGGCGCACGCCGCGTTCGAATCCGGCCACGTACACCGGCGTGTTCACGCACATCCGCGACCTGTTCGCGATGCTGCCCGAGTCGCGCGAGCGCGGCTACAAGGCGGGACGCTTCTCATTCAACGTGGCCGGCGGACGCTGCGAGGCGTGCCAGGGCGAGGGCCAGCGGCGCATCGAAATGAACTTCCTGCCCGACGTGTACGTGCAGTGCGAAGTGTGCGGCGGGCATCGCTACAACCACGAGACGCTGGCGGTGCGCTACAAGGGCCACTCGATCGCCGACCTGCTGGAGATGCCCGCGTCCGACGCGCTGGCCATCCTGGAAAACATTCCGCAGATCAGGCAGAAGCTGCAAACCGTCGTCGACGTGGGGCTCGGATACATCCACCTGGGACAGTCGGCAGTCACGCTCTCGGGCGGCGAAGCGCAGCGCATCAAGCTGGCGCGCGAACTGAGCAAGCGCCAGACCGGCAAAACACTCTACCTGCTCGACGAGCCCACTACGGGCCTGCACTTCGACGACGTCAACAAGCTGCTCGACGTGCTGCACCGGCTGACCGACCTGGGCAACAGCATCATCATCATCGAGCACAACCTCGACGTGATCCGCAATGCCGACTGGATCGTGGACCTTGGGCCGGAGGGCGGCGACGATGGCGGCCGCATCGTCGCCCAGGGAACGCCCGAGCAGGTGGCGCGCACGAAGAAGTCGTACACCGGCCAGGCTCTGGCGACGGCGCTCGCGCCGGACGGCAACGGCGCAGCGCGTCCGCGTCAGAAAACCGGGCCGGCGTAGGTCTTCCCTGCTTCACTGCTTCCCCGCCGCTCGCCACACCGCAAACGACATTCCCTGCGGGTCGAGCAGGACGGCCATCGCGTCGCCTTCGGGCAGGACGGTGGCGGGGACGAGCACGCGCGCGCCCGTCCGCTCGGCTTTCTGCGCGGCCGCCTTGACGTCCTTCACCGCGGTGAACTCGGCAACCGGTGTAAGCTCAAAGCAGTGGATCCCGACCTCAATCCGCCGCATGACACGTCTCTGGCCGAAGCGCGCGAGGCGTCACCGATCGCGCCGGGCAAGCTGTTGCCCGAGCGAAACCGTTCAGCGGCTTTCACCGGCGAATCGCCGGCCTGGGGCGTGGGAGACGTTCTCGGATTGGCGGGGGTTGCGCTGCTGGCGATCGTGTTCTTTTCCACCGTGGCAGTCGTGCTGGCACAGCTGTTCCAGCACGGCACGCCGGTCAGCGAGATCGTGAAGGACGTTCGCGTGATCCTGGGAGCGCAGGCGGCTGCATACCTGGTGCTGCTGCTGTTCATGCACATGCTGATCGCGCGGCGCGATGATGCGCCGTTCCCAGTCGCGGTGAAGTGGAACTGGCCGGAGACCAGGTGGGCAGCCTGGATCGTGCTCGGCGTGCTGCTGGCGATCGTGACGCAAACCGTTTCGTCGCTGCTGCCGATTCCCAAGTCACTGCCCATCGACAGCTACTTTCACGATCAGGCGTCGGCGTGGGCGATGGCCGCCTTCGGAACGCTGCTCGCGCCCCTGGTGGAGGAGCTGTTCTTTCGCGGATTCCTGTATCCAGTGCTGGCGCGGGGCCTGGGCGTGATCGCGGGCGTGGCAATTACGGCGGCGCTGTTTGCCGTGGTCCACTCGGCGCAACTGGCGCACGCGTGGGCGCCGCTGCTGGTGCTGTTCGCGGTCGGCGTGGCGCTCACCCTGGTGCGTGCGCGTACCGGATCGGTGGCAACCAGCCTGTTGGTACACATGGGCTACAACGCCACGCTGTTCACCCTGGTTTACTTCGCGACGGACCGGTTCCAACACCTGGAGCGGATGACGCAATGAGGCCATTTCGTGATTTGGTGATTTGGTGATTTGGTGATTTGGTGAGTTCGTGATTGGCGATTTCGCAGTCGGCCCTCGGCGCCGGGATTTCGCCGGCACAGCACGGACATTCACGGCCAAATGCCAAGCGCTCATTGCTAAGTGCCGGATTGCGCAATCACCAACTCAGCAAATCACCAAATCCACGCGGCTCTGGTATCGTTGAGAGCGATGTCTCCGCGTGACCAGCTTCTGCGTCTGCTCGCTGAGAAATCGTTCCGCCTGGGCGAGTTCACGCTCTCGTCGGGCGCAAAGAGCGACTACTACGTGGACTGCCGCACCACGACGCTCGATGCCGAAGGCGCGAAGCTGGTGGGCGCGGCGTTTCTGGACGAAATACGCGCGCGCGGCTGGCATCCGGAGGCGGTCGGCGGGATGACGCTGGGCGCCGATCCCATCGCGGTGGCGGTGGCGGTGCTGGCGGCGGAAAGCAACGCGCCGATTCACGCTTTCCTCGTGCGCAAGGCGGAGAAGAAACACGGGACGGCGCAGCGCATCGAAGGATTCAGGCGGCGTGGCGCGCGGGTGGTCATCGTGGACGACGTGTGCACCACGGGCACGTCAATCCTGGAGTCGATCGCGGCCGCGCGCGAGGCGGGCTTCCAGATCGCCGGCGTCATGTGCCTGGTGGAGCGTGAGGAAGCCGGCGGACGCGAAGCGGTGGAGCGGGCCGCCGCGCCGGCGCCGTTTCTGGCCCTGTTCCGCGCGGCGGAAGTGCGCAATCGTCGCGTACTGCTGGAGTCGCAGCAGGCGGGCATCCGCTGAGCGCGAAGAGCAAGGAACGTCACAAAGGAGGTCGTCACATGATCGGCAAACTCGGCCTCATCATGGTGGTGGTAAAAGACATGAAGCGCAGCACCGCGTTCTATCGCGACGTGCTCGGCCTCAGCGTACGCTTCGAGAGCCCTGAGTGGACGCAGCTCGACGCCGGCAATATCGGCGTCGGTCTGCACGGGCAGAGCCAGCAGCTGCACTCCGACAAGACCAACGCCGTGCAGTTCGGCTTCTACGTGGACGACGTGCAGAAGACCGTCGCCGACCTGAAGAAGAAGGGCGTGCACGTTGTGATGGAACCGAAGAAAGAAGATTTCGGCTGGCTGGCCATCATCGCCGACCCGGACGGCTATCACATTCAGCTGGGGCAGACACGCTGAACCGCCGCTAGCTGCTGGCGACTGGCTGCCAGCTGATTTTTTGCGGAATTCGAAGTCATGTTTGGCCAGCTGCCAGTGGCTGGCAGCGCTTTTTTATGATCCACACTCTCCAATGGACCGACGCCGGCGTGGTCTTCATCGACCAGACCCGGCTGCCCACCGAAGAGGTGTACGTCACCTGCCGCACGCACGAGGAAGTGGCGGATGCGATCCGCACCATGATCGTGCGTGGCGCGCCCGCCATTGGCGTGGCGGCGGCGATGGGCATCGCGCTCGGCGTGCGGAACTCGAAGGCGCGCAGCGTGCTGGAAATCGGTCCGGAGTTCGATCGCATTTGCCAGACGCTTCGCTCGACGCGGCCGACGGCGGTGAATCTGTTCTGGGCGATCGAGCGCATGCGCCGCGTATTCGCGGAGGCCTCGGCGAAGTCGCAGTCGCTCACAGACCTCCAGCGGGTCTTGATTCACGAAGCGCAGACCATGCACGCCGAAGACGTGGCCGCCTGCGTGGCCATCGGCAAGCATGGCGCGGCGCTGATGCCTGCCTCCGGCGGCGTGCTTACGCACTGCAACGCCGGTGCGCTGGCCACCTGCGGCTATGGCACGGCGCTGGGCGTGGTCCGCGCGGCGGTGGAAGCCGGCAAGAAGATCCACGTTTTCGCCGACGAGACGCGTCCGTTTCTGCAAGGCTCGCGCCTCACAGCGTGGGAGCTGATGAAAGACGGCATCCCGGCCACCGTCATCTCCGACAACATGGCCGGCGCCATGATGCGCCAGCAGAAGATTGGCGCCGTGGTGGTGGGCGCCGATCGCATCGCTGCGAACGGCGATGTGGCCAACAAGATCGGCACCTACAGCGTGGCCGTGCTCGCCAGGGAACACGGCATTCCCTTTTACGTCGCCGCGCCCTGGTCGACGATTGACCTGGAAACGCCGACCGGCGCCGAAATCCCCATCGAACAGCGCTCGCCGCGCGAGGTAACGCACCTGGCGGGCAAGCAGATTGCGCCTGATGGCGTCCACGTGGAGAACCCCGCGTTCGACGTGACGCCGGCGCGCTACGTGGCCGCAATCGTGACCGAGCGCGGCGTCGCCCGCGCGCCGTACGGCGAGTCGCTGAAGCAACTGGCGGAAGCAACCGCTGCGACGGTCTGACGCGGGAGACCTGGCAAGCTGCGTCTCTGCAGCTCTCGCGGGAGCGGTGGCGGCGCGGGTTTGGCCCCGCCGTCACTTCTTGTCCACGAACCCGCGCAGCACCTCTGTACCCGAGGGATGGTCCACGTTGGCGTTGTCCTCGGCGGTCACCAACACGTCGAACTTCTTATACGGAACAGTTGCCTTGACGGTGGCGGCCATGTCTTCGGGGTTCACCCGGACGACGCCCAGCTTCTCGGGCGGGCGATCTTCGCTTGGCTTGGCCCAGACGACATAAGTGGTCTTGGCCGGATTCAGCCGGTCGGGCGGAGCCAGGTGCTCGAACTTGAGCTCCAGGGCGGTGTTCCCGTTGCGATCGGTGTCCGCTTTGATTTTTCCGGTTGCGGCGGGAACTGCATCGCTGGCCTTCATGGGAAACTCGTCGGCCGCGGCAACGGCCAGCAGCGCGAGGACGACGAGGCTGGTGACAGCAAGTGCACGGAATCTCATAGAACTCTCCCCTGCGGAGCTTCGAGGTTGCGCTTTCTTTTCTTGTGAAGGATGCGGCTTCAGCGGACTTTGTTGCTATCGCGTGAGAGCAGTCGAGAGGGGCTGGCTCGGGCTGGCGCCGCCGCGGGCTGCGCTCCGCGGCCGAGAGAGAAATCAGCTCACGGCTTCAACCGGCGGAGAACCGCCGGGCTGGTGAGTTCCTTCACCGCGCCCTTGCCGATCCAACGTGCGCTGGCGCCGGGAGAGGCGGCGAGTCGCTGCGCCAGCTTCACGGCAGCTGAATTCAGAGCGCGATTGCGCCGGCCGATCAGCCGCAGCGCCCAGCTCACGCCCTTCTTCACGAAGTTGCGCTCGTCGGTCGCGGCCCCTTCGATCAGGGCCAGGCCGCGGATGAAGTGTTCGTCGGGCGCCTGCTTGTCGTGCAGCGCGAGGCAGGCCAGCAGCGCGAACGCAGCGCGCTTCTGGAACTCGCCGCTCTTCTTCGACCACTGCGTAACTCTGGCAAACGCGTGCGGCGTGCAATCGAACAGGTGGAAGCACACGGTGTCGCAGATGCCCCAGTTGTCGAAGTCGCGGCACCAGCGGTCCATCTGCGCGGGCGTGACTTGCGCGGGATCGTCAACGAACGCGGCAAGCATGCGCGCTTCGTGCCAGCCGGTCTGCCACAAATCAGCGGCGAGTTGGTGGTTGCGCCCGAGACGCTTGCCAAGCGCCTGGATCTTGTTGACCGGCACGCCGAACGCCTTGTCTGACGGCAGGCCGTAGCGCGCCATGCCCGTGAGGGTTTTCTTGTCGGCAAGGCGCTTCAGTTCAGCGACAACCTGCTTCGCGCTCTTCGCGAGCGCGCCGGCCGCTTTCGGTTTGGAGCGTGCAGACTTTGCCGCGGTTGCGGGCATCGCTCGACTCAGCTCTCCATCACTTTCAGCGCGGGGCTGAGGATCAGCGTGGGCTCGGTGGCGCGCTGCACATCGTCGGCGGTGAGGCCCGGCGCGACTTCTTCCAGCACGAGCCCGGCGGGCGTGACGCGGATATAGGCCATCTCGGTGACGATCGTGTCCACAACCTTGACCCCGGTGAGCGGCAGCGAGCATTTCTTCAGGATTTTCGGCTTGCCCTCGCGCGTGGTGTGCTCCATGGCGATGACCACGCGCCGCGCGCCGGCCACCAGGTCCATGGCGCCGCCCATGCCCTTCACCATTTTGCCGGGAATCATCCAGTTGGCCAAGTTCCCTTCTTCGTCCACTTCCATGGCGCCGAGCACGCTCAGGTCAACGTGGCGCCCGCGGATCATGGCGAACGAATCGGCGCTGGAGAAATATGCGGTGCCGGGAATTTCCGTGACCGTTTCCTTGCCGGCGTTGATCAGGTCCGGATCTTCGGCGCCCTCGAGCGGATACGGCCCGACGCCGAGCATGCCGTTTTCGCTTTGCAGCACCACATCGATGCCGGCGGGCACGAAGTTCGCCACCAGCGTCGGCACGCCAATGCCGAGGTTGACGTAGAAGCCGTCGCGCAGCTCGCGCGCGATGCGGCGCACGATCCTATCCCTTTTCTCGGCGTCTTTCTGTTTCGAAACGGGCGTGGCGGGTATCGTCGTCATGAAGAGTTCTCAATTCTCGGTTCTCGGAAGAAGTTTTCCCTCTGCGTCCTCCGCGTCTCCTGCGGCGTGCCTTACGCCTTGCGCACGGTGTGTTTTTCGATGCGCTTCTCGTAATTCGTGCCCTGGAAGATGCGCTTCACGTACACACTCGGCGTGTGGACGTGGTCGGGATCGAGCTGCCCGACTTCGACCAGTTCTTCCACTTCCGCAATCGTGACACGCGCGGCGGTGGCCATGACCGGATTGAAGTTGCGCGCCGTCTTGCGATAAACGAGGTTCCCCCACTTGTCGCCCTTCCAGGCCTTGATGAAGGCGAAGTCGGCGACCAGGCCGCGTTCGAGGATGCAGCGCTGCCCGTCGAAACTGCGCTCTTCCTTGCCCTCAGCGATCATGGTGCCCACGCCGGTCGGCGTGAAGAAAGCGCGGATCCCGGCGCCGCCGGCGCGAATGCGCTCGGCCAGCGTGCCCTGCGGGTTCAGTTCCAGCTCGAGTTCGCCGGAGAGCACCATCTGCTCGAGCAGCTTGTTCTCCCCCACGTAGCTGCCGATGTGCCGGCGGATCTGCTTGCTGCGCAGCAGCAGGCCCAGGCCGAAGTCGTCAGTGCCGGCGTTGTTGCTTATGGTGGTCAGGTTCTTCACGCCTTTCTTGACGATGGCGCGAATGAGGTTCTCGGGATTGCCGCACAGTCCGAAGCCGCCGAACATGATGGTGGCGCCGTCGGTTACGTCGAAGATGGCTTCGTCGGCGCCGGGGAAAACCTTGTGCATGCGTCTGCTCCGAGTGGAACAGGTGATTTTATACCGGCGAACAATTCTTACTGCGGATTGACGCGGAACGCGGAGGGTCCAATCGCTCGCCGTTAGATGTCAATGAAACGCGCGCGCTCTTCCGAAGAGGGGATGGGGCACGTTTCGTACCTTCCGAAGACGCGGTAGCGCCAGCGGGCGACCAGGTCGTAGAGCGCATCGCGGATTGCGCGCGGCACGGCGCCAGCGAGTGAGGCGAGCGCCTTCCAGAATCCGCCCAGCTGCCGGCCGATGTAAATCGCAGCCTCCGAGCGCGTCAGTAGCGCTTCCGTGGCAGCGCCGGGGTCCAGGACGACGACGACCGTGCTCAACTCTTTTGGATCGCGTTGATGCCTGCTCAGAACGGACGCGGCAAATCCGCTCTGCAGCGCGGCGAAGCGAAACATGCGGCGGCGGTCGCGCCGGAGCACGGACCGAACCGTGCGATTGCAGAGCGCGCACACGCCGTCGTAGAGCAGCACCGGACTTGATACGCTGCTGCTCCCGCCTTCGGCGCCGGGACTCACTTCTGCTTCTGATTCCGCGCCTGGGGCTTCTCGTCGTGGAAGCGGTTGCCCTGCTCGAACTCCCGGCGCAACTCGGGTGAGCGCAGGTTCTCCCGCAGGTGCGCGAGGCGCTGTTCGAGGGCGAGCAGGGCGTCGGCAATGTTCTCGGAGTTGGTGAGCGCGATGTCGCGCCACATGGAGTACGGGCTGGAGGCGATGCGCGTCATTTCGCGCAGCGCGCGCCCACCCACGGCGTGGACATCGTCGAGCGTGGCGCCCTCCGGACCGCTCGCGGTGAATTCGTCGAGCAGAGTTCCCGCGAGCGCGGTGGAAAGCATTTGCGGCAGGTGGCTCACCCAGGCGCACACCCGGTCGTGGCGCTCGGCGTCCATCGCGATCACGCGCGCTCCGATCTTGGCGAGGAAGGCGGTGTAGTCGCCGGCGCGGCCGAAATCGAGCGTCTGCACTTCCAGCGGTGTGACCAGCCAGACGGCATCGCGGAACAGGTCGGCATCGGCGTTCTCCACGCCTGAGTGCTCCTTGCCGGCCATCGGGTGGCCAGGCAGAAAGCGTGAGGCCGCTGCGTCACCAAAGAGTTCGTAAGCGCGAGCGACAATCGCCGACTTAGTACTGCCGACATCGGTGAGCAAAGTGCCGGGCGACAGAGCCGGCGCTAGCTTTTCCATCAGCTCGAGAATTGCGCCCACCGGCATGGCAAGCACAACCACGTCACTGCCTTTGCTTGCCGCGACGGGATCGGCGACGGCGGTGTCGATCACACCGCGACGCTTGGCTTCGTCGAGTATCGACGGGCGGTCGGAGCCGATGACGCGAATTCCCTCGCGCTTGGCGGCGAGCGCCAGTGAGCCGCCGATGAGGCCCGTGCCGAGAATCGTTATCTGTCGCAACATGGATGACCCCGATCGTCAGATGGTCCGTCCCACCGCCGGCGCAATCATCCTCAGCTCGTCCATGAGCTTCGAAAACTGTTCGGGAAAGAGCGACTGCGCGCCGTCGGAGAGCGCCTTGTCGGGGTCGGGGTGCACCTCGATGAGCAGCGCGTCGGCGCCGGCGGCGACGGCGGCGCGCGCCATGGGAGCAACCTTGTCGCGGCGTCCGGTGCCGTGCGACGGGTCGGCGGTCATGGGCAGGTGCGAGAGTTTCTTGATGATGGGAATGGCGGAAATGTCGAGCGTGTTGCGGGTGTAGGTCTCGAACGTGCGAATGCCGCGCTCGCACAGCACCACGTCGTAATTGCCGCCGGCCATGATGTACTCGGCCGAGAGCAGCAGCTCTTCCAGTGTTGCGGCGATGCCCCGCTTGAGCAGCACCGGCTTGCGCACCTTGCCGAGTTCGCGCAGCAGGTTGAAGTTCTGCATGTTGCGCGCGCCCACTTGCAGGATGTCCACGTAGGGCAGCATGAGCTGGATCTGCGAAATCTCCATGACCTCGCTGATCACCAGCATGTTGAACTTCTCGCCGGCTTCGCGCAGCAGCTTGAGTGCTTCTTCGCCGAGTCCCTGGAAGGAATACGGCGACGTGCGCGGCTTGAAGGCGCCGCCGCGCAGCACGCGCGCGCCCGCCTTCGACGTTTGCTCGGCAACGCGGAACAGTTGCTCGCGCGACTCGACCGAGCATGGACCGGCCATGACCACGACCTGGTCGGCGCCGATGGTCACGCCGCGCGCAAGTTTGAGCACCGTGCCTTCGGGGCGAAACGCCTTCCCTGCCAGCTTGTAGGGCGCGCTGATGCGGTGTACCTGCTCGACGCCGGGAAGGACTTCGACGTCGCGGACGTCGAAATCTGTGCGCGAGCCGACAGCGGCGAGCACCGTCTGCCGCTCACCGGTGGTGCGGTGCACGTCGAAACCCATCTGCGTGAGCCGCTCGATCACGCGCTGGATCTGCGTGTCGGACGCCGTCTCTTGCATTGCCACAATCATTGCAGGATCAGTTCTCGGTTCTCAGTTCTCGGTTTGTCCGTCTCAATGTTCGCGACTGGGACCGAAAACGGAGAACTGAAAAACTATTCATTCACTTCCGCGTCGAATTCGGTGTCGTGACTGGCGCCTTCCTGCTCCGGATGGATCTCTTCCTTCTGCAGCTTGCGCATCACGTCGATGATTCGCTCGTAAATGTGCCTGAGCTCCAGGTCGGGCAGCGGGCCTTTGTTTTCGCGCTGCGCGTTTTCGTAGATGATGCGCTCGCGCTCGGGCTCGTAAATCGGCATGTCGGTGTGGCGCTTCAGCTTGCCGATTTCCTTGGCGGCATGCGCGCGCTCGTTGAGCAGCGCAATCAGCTTGCGGTCAATCTCGTCGATTTTGCGCCGCCAGTCCGCGATGTCCATAAGAGCAGCAGTCAGCACTCAGCAGTCAGCAGTCAGCACTCAGCCCCTGAGCGGTTCCAAGCGCCCACAGAAAGCGCGATGGCTCAGCCGGCTGAATGCCGCCTGCTGGCTGCTGAATGCTCGCCTTTGAGCTTGCCCACCAATTCTGCCACAGCGCGCGCCGCGCCCGCTTTTCCGGCGGACTCGATGGCCTGCACCAATGCGCTGCCGACAACGACGGCGTCGGCAAATCTGCCCGCTTGAGCAAACTGCTCCGGCGTCGAGATGCCGAAACCGACCGCGATCGGCAGCCTGGAGAAGCGTCGCAGGCGGGCGACCAGCTCGCGCGCGTCGGAGGCGAGCTGCTTCTGCTGCCCGGTGACGCCGGTGCGCGAGACGGCATAGATGAATCCGCTGGAGGCCTTCGCGATGGCGCGCAGCCGGGCGTCGGTGCTGGTGGGCGCGGCGAGAAACACAGTGGTCAGATTGCGAGAGCGCATGGTGCGCAGATAGTCGTCCGCTTCCTCGACCGTCAAATCGGTGATGAGCGCGCCGTCGACGCCGGCCGCTTGCGCGGTTGCCGCGAAGCGCTCTACGCCGAAGCGCAGCACCGGGTTGAAGTAGGAAAAGATGATGAGCCCGGCATCGCTCTGGCGGCGGACGTCGCACGCGAGGTCGAGCACGTCGCCAAGGCGCGTTCCGTTTTCCAGCGCGCGCTGGCTGGCCCGCTGAATCACCGGGCCATCGGCGACGGGATCGGAGAACGGCACGCCAAGCTCGACCACGTCGGCGCCCGCGTTGACCGCCGCGAGCACGACCTCACCGGTGGCGCCGAGGTCGGGATCGCCGCAGGTGACGTAGGCGATCAGCGCAGGCCGCGCGTGAAATCGCAGCGTCATGGCGCGGCGGTCTTGCCCCGGAACATTTTGCGGCGCGCGTCGGGCCAGAATTCGTGTCCCAGGTTGGCGGCGGCGGCGCCCAGGAGTCCAAATCCGAACCGCGAGAAGGTAAGGCCCGCGCCCCGGCTCTGGTCGGGATAGTAGGCGTTCGAAAGCGCGCCGCTGAAAAGCGCGCCCCCGAGCAGCGAGTAGTTGGACTGCCGCTTGCCGTCGTCGGAGCGGGTGATCAGCACGCGCGACAGCGCGTAGCCTGTCCTGCTGCCAAAGCTGCCGCCGGCGCGGCGGAAGTAGCGTGGATCCTGGCGCAGCAGCGTGGCGAGCATAAAGCGGCCGAAGAACACGGCGGAACTTTGGTCGGCCAGCGAGGCGCCGAAGCGTTTGCCGAAGCCCTCACCCCCCTGTCCGTACGGTTCGGGAGAGTTCCTTGCCTGTCCAATCCCCGCGTCAAGGCCTGCGACGGCCCAGTTCAGCGGGTTGTAAGCGTACCCGGAGAAGATGCGGAACTTGCCGGCGGCAGAAATCGGCGTGGCCGCGTCGGCGGTTTCGTAACTGCGGCCCGTCCCGAAGATGCGTTTGGGCTTCTTCTCTGCGGCGCTCGACGGAGCGCTGGGCGCCCCAGCCGGGGCAGGGTCCTGATCGCGAACCGGCAACTCCGCCTGAGCTGGCTGCCACAGCGTGCTCAGGCAAAACGCGAGCACGCAAGGTCCCAGCCGCGATGTAGATTTTCCGCCGACGTTCATAGCTTCAGCTCCTCGCGCAGGATGCCCATGTCTTTGTCGCCGCGGCCGCTGATGTTGACGATTACCGTCTCGCTCTTCTTCATGCGCGCAGCGCGCTTAACGCATTCGGCCACTGCGTGCGCCGCCTCCAGCGCGGGAATAATGCCCTCGCTGCGCCCCAGAAGCGTGCAGGCTTCCAGCGCCTCGGCGTCGGAGGCGGCGGTGTACTCAGCGCGGCCCGACTCAGCCAAGTAGGCGTGCTCGGGACCGATGGCGGGGTAGTCGAGGCCGGCGGAGACCGAGTGCGTCGGAGCGATCTGCCCGGCGTCGTCTTGCAAGACGTACGAATACGTTCCCTGCAGCACGCCGGGCGAGCCGCCTGGCTTTTTCGCGGTGCCCATGAGGGCCATGCGCGCGGCGTGCGCGCCGAGTTCGGGGCCGCGCCCGCCGGCTTCAACTCCGACCAGACGCACGCGCTTGTCCTTCAGGAAGCCGCTGAAGATGCCGATCGCGTTCGACCCGCCGCCTACGCAGGCGATCACCGCCGAAGGCAGTTTCCCCGCCTGCTTCATGATTTGCGCGCGCGCTTCGCGCCCGATGACGGTGTGGAAGTCGCGCACCATCGCCGGGTAAGGATGCGCGCCCAAAACGCTGCCGAGCAGATAGTGCGTGGTGCGCACGTTGGTGACCCAATCACGCATGGCTTCGTTGATGGCGTCTTTCAGCGTACGCGAGCCCGAGTTCACGCCGCGCACTTCGGCGCCGAGCAGCCGCATGCGAAACACGTTGAGTTCCTGGCGGCGCATGTCCTCCGTGCCCATGTAGACCACGCACTCCATGCCCATGAGCGCGCACACCGTGGCGGTGGCCACGCCGTGCTGGCCGGCGCCGGTTTCCGCGATGATGCGCCGCTTGCCCATGCGCCGCGCCAGCAGCGCCTGTCCGATGCAGTTGTTGATCTTGTGCGCGCCGGTGTGCAGCAGGTCTTCGCGCTTCAGGTAGATCCCGGCGCCGCCAAGTTTTTTCGTGAGACGCCGCGCAAAAAACAGCGGCGTGGGACGTCCGGCGTAGTTGCGCAGCAAGTCGGCGAATTCGCGCTGAAAGGCGCGTTCGCGCCGCGCCTTCGCGTAGGCCGCCTCCAGCTCCTCGAGCGCCGCCATCAGCGTTTCCGGAACGTAGCGGCCGCCGAACCGGCCAAAGCGTCCGGGCTGCGGCGGCGTTTGTTTGGCGGAGGCGGACATAGAGGCTGCTTGGCGTTACTTCTTGCCTTTCGCGGTTCGCGCCGCCTTTTCCTTTTCCTTGGCCCTGGCCTCGCGCGCGGCCTTGATGAAGGCGCGCAGCTTGTCGTGGTCCTTTTTCCCCGGCGTTTTCTCGGTGCCGCTCACCACGTCGACGCCCCACGGACTCAGGATGCTGATCGCGGTTGCAACATTCTCGGCCGTAAGGCCGCCCGCCACGATGATGGGAAACGACCGCCCGAAGACCTTCACCTTGTGCTGCCAGCGCGTCCAGTCGAACGTTTCGCCGGTGCCGCCGCGCACCTGGCCAATGATGGAGTCGAGCAGGAGCGCGTCAATCTGCAGGCGCTCGCGCGTTGTCGGATGGCCGCTGGCCTCTTCCCACTCTTCGCCGCTGGCCGGGACCATGAGGATAACCCGGCGTCCCGGCGCTGATTTGCGCCACTCGGCCAGCTCGGGAACGATGGCGCGGTCACCCTCGCCGCTGAGCTGGATGCCGGTCAGGCCGGCCTGCTCGGCGATCTCGCGGATGCGCCCCGGCGATTCGTTCACAAACACGCCGATCTTCTCCACCTCAGGCGGCAATCCGGCAACGACCTTGCGCGCCGCCTCGGGCTCGATGCGCCGCGGGCTGGGCGCGAAGATGAATCCCAGCGCGTCAGCGCCGGCGCTGGCGCCGGCCAGCGCGTCTTCCAGGTTCGTGTTGCCGCAAATCTTGATCCAGGGCATAAGGGCGGTTTCTAGTTTCTGGTTTCCGGTTTCTGCGTTTTCGTCTTCGTCTTCTCGTGCTCCTTGCTTGCTGGTTGGAGCTGGCGCATTGATCCATGCGCGAAACACTGGAAACGAGAAACTAGAAACTGGGAACGTTGGTTCTTGAAGGCGACAGCAGCTCCCGCAGCGCCTCACCGGGATGCTGCGCCGCCATCAACGACTCGCCGACCAAAAACGCGTCATACCCGGCTTCCCGCAGCGCGGCAATATCACTCGCATGGCCGAGGCCGCTCTCGGCGACGCGCACCGCATCACGCGGAATCTGCGGCGCCAGCCGCAGCGCCGTGTTCAGGTCCACGCGAAACGTGCGCAGGTCGCGATTGTTGACGCCGATCAGATCACATCCCGCGGCGACGGCGCGCTCCAGTTCACGTTCGTCGTGCACCTCGCAGAGGACATCCAGACTCAGGCCGCGGGCAGCATCAGCCAGGCGGCGCATGGCGGCATCGGCGAGCCCTGCGGCGATGAGCAACACAGCATCCGCATGGTGCGCGCGCGCTTCGAGCAACTGGAATTCGTCAACCATGAAGTCCTTGCGCAGGCACGGCAGATGAGTCGCCTGGGAAGCGGCCCTCAGGTTCTGCAGCGAGCCCTGGAAGAATTCCTCGTCGGTGAGCACGCTGAGGGCGGCGGCGCCGGCCTGCTCCAGTTCGCGTGCCAGCGCTGCCGGATCGAGCTCCCGCCGGATGAGCCCGCGCGAGGGCGACGCCTTCTTGAGCTCGGCGATCACCGCCGGCCCGCGCTCCGAGCGGTCTTTCAGCGTTCGCCGAAAGCCGCGCGGGACGTGGCTTTCCGCCTGGCGCTCGAGCGCGCGCACGTCGGCACGGCCGCGGTCTCGCTCGACGTGCCGCCGCGTTGCGGCGATGATTTCTTGCAGCCCGATTGGCATGCGCGCGTGGATCTTTGAGTATACCTGCCCCGCCGCGAGTTGACAGCGCGTCTCCCGCGGAGTAGCTTCCCTCCGCCTTTCAAGCCATTCCAAACTGAATTCTCAAGGAGGGAACTTATGAGAGCACGAGTCGTGGTCTGCCTCGTCATGGCGGCCATTCTCTTGACCGCAGCCGCCGTGGCACAGGACGCCGTGAAGGCTGATCCCAAGCACTACACGGTGGTCAGCGAGAACGCGAAGGTCAGGATCCTGAAGATCCACTACGGACCGCACGAAAAGTCGGTCATGCACAGCCATCCCGACAGTGTGGTCATTCCGCTCAGCGACCTGAACGCCAAGTTCACCATGCCGGACGGCAAGACCGAGACGCGGGCGATGAAGCACGGCGAGGCGCAATTTACGCCCGCGGTGACCCACCTGCCCGAGGACACCTCGGACAAGCCGTTCGAGGCCATCCTGGTCGAGTTAAAGGGCAGCTCTGCCAGGGCAGCCGCCGCCGCGCCGGCCAAGAAGTAGTCTCGGGTTCGTCTGCGCCAGACGCCCGCCCGCGGAACAACGCGCGTGGCGGGCACTTCCTTTCAGCAACCCGACCTTGTCAGTCAAGCCCGCCCATGTACACTGCCGGCGTGCCAACCCTGATCGCATCGCCAACGCGCATCACCGCCGCCGGCAACAAGCCCAAGCTGATTGATGAATACGTCGGTCGCGTAAATTCACAGTCGCAGCAGGTCAGCGTGGCGCACA
This sequence comes from Terriglobales bacterium, assembly GCA_035651995.1. Taxonomy (NCBI): domain Bacteria; kingdom Pseudomonadati; phylum Acidobacteriota; class Terriglobia; order Terriglobales; species Terriglobales bacterium. Next base: position 395,429 of record DASRER010000002.1, read on the forward strand.
TGCGCAGTCCGGGCGGATGGCGGGAACCGGGGCAGCGTCCCGAGTTCGATGAGTACACGCTGGTGCTGCGCGGCCTCCTGCGCGTGGAGCACGACGGCGGTTACCTCGACATCCGCGCGGGACAAGCCGTGATCGCGCACAAAGGCGAATGGGTGCGCTACTCGACGCCGGAAGCCGAAGGCGCGGAGTACGTGGCCATCTGCCTGCCCGCGTTCTCGATGCAAACGGTGCACCGCGACCACTAGCGGGCGAATCGGCCTTCTGCGCAATTCCCGTCGCGAACGCATGTAGAATACCTCCCGCTCCCGACCGGAGGAAACCCGCATGCGCCTCGCGCTCGTTCTCGCGTTGATGCTCTCCACAACCGGATGCGGATGGATCAAAGGCTTCTTTGAGCAACAGGCCGAAAAAGCCAAGGCCAAAGCTACCGAAGCCGCCAAGAACGCGCTCGCCGAGGCGCAGAAGCAGGCGCAGCAGCAAGGGCAGGCGAACCCGAATGTCGAACGGAAAGAAGCGCCGACACCCGAGGTGCGCGGCGCCGCGCCGCGCGGCATCACCACCGGGCAGAGCGCCGACATCGTTCTCACCGGCGCATTCGGCGACGTGAAGGACGTGACGGCGGGCGAGATATGCCACGTGGAGCAGTGGAAGGCGGTGTCGGCGACCGAGATCCACCTGACGGTGAACGCCGACGACCGCGTGGGCGATTGTCCGATCACGCTGAACACCGGCGGCGGCCGCGGCGCCAGCGTTTACCTGGAAGTGCAGGCCAGCGCCGCCGCCAAGGCGCAGCGCGAGCGGGAGCAACAGCAGGAAGCCCAGGAACAACAGGCCAGGGCGGAAAAGGACGTCCAGCAGCGGCTGGAGATGGCGGGCACGAAGTGGTCTGTGAAACTGCCTTCCGGCAAGACCGATGAGTGGACGCGCTACGAAACGCTGCCCGGCGGGATCACGCGGTTCAAGTCAAGGAACGGCGTGAATTTCATGATCGTCGCCAATCCCGATGGCACCGTGGCGGCGCAGAGCGAAGACGGCAGCTGCCTGTTCAGCGGCAACGTGGAGAACGGCCGCGTGACCGGGCAGTCGCTCATGCCCAGGTGCTCGCTGGGCTCGGGCGCGTTCACTGCCACAGTCAGCAAGTAGAACGCTAAGCCTTCCCTGCGCGACCTGCGGCGCCCGCGTTGCCGAGCCGCGCAATCAATGGTCTTCCGAGTTTCTCCCGGAGAAAGGCCCACCAGCTATTTTCAAAAAAATGGTGCCGAAGAAGGGACTCGAACCCCCACGCCCTTGCGGGCACATGGACCTGAACCATGCGCGTCTGCCAATTCCGCCACTTCGGCTTCGGTGTGCGGAGCGCAACCTCACGGTCACGCCGTCAGGAAGGAGACAACTTTCTTATTTTACAAGCCGCGGTGGTTCTGTCAAACCCGGCGGTCGCCACTCTGCATTCAGCCGTCGGCCTTCAGTCCGCAAGCGGGCGGAGGCGAAAGCGGGCCTCGTCTCCACCCGCGACCGAATCCGCGCACATCAAGCGACTCCGGGAGACGCGAGAAGCGCCTCCCGGAGATCAACCAGCCAATTCAGCTACTTCACAGTTGTGTACACCGTGGCCTTGAATACAGATCCGGCCATTGTGTAAGCCTGCACGCTCACGCGGTGCGTGCCTGTGGAGAGTGGGAGGGACGTGTCGAGCCGGCCGCCGGAGACCTGGTATGTCTTGGCCCCGTCGATGTAGATCTGCAGGATGCGTACCCCTTCGGACGAAGTCGCGCCCGCCACAACTCGCACCGGCGAGGAAGAAGTTCCGTTGTTCGCCGGAGAGCAGATGGTGACGGTGTTGTTCACCGTGCTCAGCGTGCAGCCGGCGGTTGTGGGCGGTGGGGGCGTGCCTGTCGTGGTGAAGAACTCCGCCATCGAGCGCGCGCTGGCCGCGGCCCCCAGTTGCGGGTTGAGTCCCAGCGCCTCGAGAAATGTGCGCAGCAGGTTCTGGTGCTGATAGAAGCTCGTGGAGCGATACCCGCGTTTGCCGTACTTCGGGCTCACCACAACCGTCGCAATGTGCCCGCCGCCGTGCGCCGTGTCGCTGCTGTACGACTCATCGAACGCGATCACCAGCAGCCCGTCCTTCTGAAATTGCGCATTGGCCAGCAATGGCGCGACCTGCGCCTTCAGCCATGCGTCGGCTGCGCTCAGCGATCCATCGTGCGCGTTGTGGAGCTGGTTGGGCACGACGAACGAGAAGTCGGGCAGGGTTCCGTTCGCCAGATCGGCGGCGAATTGCGTGAACGGCACGATGAATGGGCGCTGGTTGCTGCTGTTCACCACGTCGGAGAAATACGCGAACGGATTGTGGTGCTTGATGTAGGGATACTGGTCACCGCCGGTGTAGCCGGCATAGGGCAAGCTTTCGGCGTAGACCTTCCATGTCTTCCCCGCCAGCATCAGGTGGCGCACGATGTTGTCGCCGCTGAACGTGCCGCCGTAGCCGTCGCTGTTGGTGACGATCTGGCCGGTGGTCATCATGAAGTAATTGCCGATCGAGGGATGCGTGTTGGCGTAGAACTGCGTCGCCAGTCCGCATTGGTTGGCGAGCGCATTCCCGTACGGCATGCTGCTCTTCCCGATCACGCTCGAGTAGCTGTGGTTTTCTTCCATCACCACGACCACGTGTCCCGCCGCCGGGACCGGAGCGCACACCGCCGAGAGTGAAAGCGAACTCAAAAACAGGGGGAGGAGGAACCTACGCAAATGCTCACCTCGCTCGAGGAGTTGCCCCGGAGGGGAGCAGCGAGGTTACAGGCCGCCGGCGGCGGTGAACATCGGCGGTTGACCACAACCGGCGCGCGATTACGAACCTACGGCCACCGGATACCGGCCCGAGGCGAGTTAAGGCCTTCCCCCGGACCGGGCCCGGCGATTCACCGCACCGTAAGCAGAACGGTCGTCTTGAACACCGCGCCGGTCGAGTCCCAGGCCTGCACCACCACCCGGTGCGAGCCCTTGCTCATCGTGACGGGCGTGTCGAGACTGGCGGCTTTCAGGGTGTAGACGCTCGCGTTGTCGAGATAAATGCGGATCGTGGTGATGGGATTCGCCGAGCAGGCGGTGGCGGCCACGCGGACCGGCGAGGTCACCGTCGCGCCCGAGAGCGGCGTGGCCACGCTGACGCCCGATGCGGTCACGACTTTGGTCGCCGAAGACGACCCGCCCGCGTTGTCTGTGACCGTGGCCTTCACTGTGTATTTGCCGGCGCCGCTGTAGGTGTGGCTGACCGCGGTGCCGCTCACAATTACGCCGTCGCCGAAGTCGATTTTCGATGCGACGATCTGCCCGTCACGATCGAGCGATGCGGCGGTCGAAGCCACCACCGGAAGTGGCGCGGGCCCCGATGCGGGCGTCACGCTTAGCGCTGCGGCCGGCGGCTGGTTGGGCGCGATCACCGAAACCGACGCGGTCGCCGTCGCGGTTGCGCCGAAGTTGTCCACCACCGTTGCCTTCACCGTGTAAACACCGGGAACGGCGTACGTGTGTGCCGCGACCGGGCCGGCGGTGACTGTGCCATCGCCAAACTCGATGCTCGAAGACGCGATGCTCCCATCAGGATCGGCCGACGACGCCGTCGAGGCGGTCACCATTAGCGGCGAAAGGCCGGTCAACGGTGTGAGCGCCAGAGCGGCGACCGGAGGCTGGTTGATTGCACTCACTGCAGCGGTGGCGCTTGCCGTGGCGCCCAGATCATCGGTGACGGTCGCGCTCACCGTGTAGGCGCCAGGTTGCGTGTAGGTGTGCGTCGCCACCGGGCCGGGCAGCACCGTGCCGTCGCCAAAATCAATGCTCGATGAAGCGATGGCGCCGTCCGCATCGCTCGAGGTTGTCGTTGAGGCGGTCACGGCCAGCGGCGCCGATCCGGAAGCGGGCGTCACGGTCAGCGCCGCCAGAGGTGGCTGGTTAGGAACGCTGTAGCTCACGCCGCCGGACATTTTGTTCACGATGCTCGGCTTGCCCACAGCTTTCACATAGAGCGTGTAGCTGCCGGGCGCCAGCGCGAATGAGCTCAGCTCCAGCGACGCGTTGCCGGTGGCGACGTCGGCGAGCGGCATCAGGTTTTGGCCGTCGCGCGACACAAAGACGGTGTAGTGGTCGAGCGTGTTCTCGTTCCCAGTGATGGTCCAGCCGAGGCTCGTTCCGCTCAGCGAGGCCGAGATGGCGACGCAGTTGTCGACGCCGGTTTCAATTTCGCTGCCCTCTTCGTAGTCGTTCCAGGTGACGAGCTGGAACATGGGGAGCTGCCGCGAGGCGCTGTAGTACTTCCCTGCCTCGGCGATGCTGGCGAGCCAGGTCTGGCCGCAATTCTGGTTCATGATGCGCCTGGAACCCCATGCGGCCAATGTGTCATTGAACCCCTTGTAGGAGGCCCCAAAGGGCGTCTCGCCCGGATTCTTCAGCGCGGTGGCGTAGAAATTGTCGAGATAGCCGAGGCCGATGTCGTTCGGATTGCCAGTATTGAGGTTGACCCAGGCGAAACCACCGTCGCTTTGCGCTTTGGAGAAGGCGCCGGAGTTGCGGAAAATGAACATCGGGTTGCCGTTTACGCCTGCCCGCGCGCGGTTCCAGTCAATGGCGTACTTCTCCACGCCGAAAAAGAAGACCACCGGGCGTCCGTTGACGCGCATGTACGCTGGCGAGCCTTCGAAATTCACCCAGGCGTAGTTGAGGTCGTCGATGAGCCGCTGCGTGACGTCGCAGCCGGCGGTGGCGGCACAGGCGTTCAGCGCGCCCACGTCTTCGGTGACGGCGAACTCGAAGGCGCCGCCGCGGGTCTCGGCCTCGCGCATCACCAGGAATGTGGTGGCATTGGGGCGCGTGTTGTTCGGCCCGTACCAGTCGATGATCGCGCCCGCCAGGCCGCGGCTCATCATGTCGTCCACCTGCCGCCGCACCTGCACGGCATCGTCGGAGCGATAGCCGACGTTCATGTGGTTCGTCCCGCCGAACCACGGCATGAAGTGGGCGTAGATCTTCGTCGTCGCTCCCAGGTACAGCAGCGACGACGTGGGCGCCTTGCTTACGTTGGCGGCCGCGATGTTGCCGTTGGTTTGCGCTACGAAAGAAGAAGCGGCGCTGGTGTTGTTGCCGGTTTCGGCGGCCAGGGTCGTCGTCGGATGGAAGTCCAGGTTGGCGGCGAACGCCACGCTTCCGGCGAAAACAATCGTTGTCGCAAGGGTGAATGCAGTGATCGCGCGCACCGATCTCCTCCGGGCGTTCTCGTGAAACGGGGGAAACGCTCCGGCGTTACAAAATGTGGCGTGGATTCTAAGAACAGTGGAACGCCCTAGTACTCAGGCGAATGACGTAATCCCTTCAGGGAATTGCCTTAGTGAAAGCAGTCAGCAGTCAGCAGTCAGCAGTCAGCACTCAGCAGTCAGCACTCATCCGCAAACGGTTGATTGGTCCGAGCGGCCCGGGTGCTCATGGGGCTACCGCGTGTTCGTTTGCTGAAGCGATGCCGTGCAAGGGCTGAGTGCTGACTGCCGCTTCACTGCACCGTCAGCCTCACCGCCGTCGTGCGTTGCAACGAGCCCGCAGTCGCGGTCACGGTGATCGTGTACGTTCCCGGCGGCGTTGTGCTGGCGCTCACCGTGCCTCCGCCGGTGGTTTGCGTCGTCTGCATGGCGCCCCCGCATCCGGCAAGACAAAGCAGCGCGACCATAGCCAGCACGATCCAGAGCATGCGGCGGCGCCGGCGCTTTCCGCCTGCGAACACCAATCCGGCCAAGCCGAACCCAGGCGATGCGCTCAACCAGATCGCAAGTACCGGGTCGCGGCGCTCATGAAGAGGGTGATCGCGCAATTCGGAATGGGCGCCGGCGGAAGTCACGGCGGTGGTGATCACCAGCGCCGAGGTCGCGGCAACAGCTGCGGGCGTCACCGACGCGGGAGAGAACGAGCAGGCCGCCATCGGCGGAAGGTTCAAGCACGTGAGCGTGACCGCGCTGCTGAAGCCGCCCGATGGCGCCACGCTCACATTGACGCTGGCCGGCTGGCCGGACGCCACGACCACCGCCGCGGGCGAAGCAGCAACGCTCACATCAGGCGGCGGCTGAACCACAGGCGGAGGAGGCGGTGGTGGCGGCGGAGGCGGTGGCGGGGCCACGGTGTACGTCACCTGGCCTGACATCTGGTTCATCATCGTGGGGCGGCCAATCGCCTTCACGAAGAACGTGTACGTGCCCGGATCGAGCGCTAGCGTGCTCAGGTCCATCGAGCGCGCGCCGGCCGGCAGGTCGGGGAGCGGCATCAGATTCGTGCCGTCGGTGGAAATGAAAACGCCGAAGTGGTCAACGGTGCTGGGATCGCCGGTGAGCGTCCAGGTGAGCTGGCCATTGCTCACCGCGGCGGTGATGGACACGCAGTTGTCGATGCCGCTCTCGATCTCGGTTCCCTCTTCGTAGTCGTTCCAGGTGACCAGTTGCAGCGACTCCAGCGGCGAGCTCGCGTTGTAGTGGTTGCCGACTTCGGCGAACGTCGAAAGCCACACCTTGCCGCATTGCTGGCTCATGATGCGCGGCGGCGTGGGCGCCCACGACGCGAGCGAGTCGTTGAAGCCCTTGTAGGTGGAGCCGAAGGTCTTCAGCGCCGGCTGCTTGAGCGCAGCGTTGTAAAAGTTCGCCAGGTATCCCAGACCCATGTCGAGCTGATTGGAGCTGGGCGCGACCCAGGAGAATCCTCCGTTGGTCTGCGGCCGGGTGAACGCCCCCGAATTGCGAAAGATGAACAGCGGGTTGCCGGGGACACCGCCGCGTATGACCGTCCAGTCAAGCGTGTAAGCCTCGAGCCCGAAGAAAAACACGACCGGCCGTCCGTCCATGCGCATGTAGCTGGGCGAACTCTGGTAGGTGTTGAAGACGTAAGTCAGGTCACTGATCACCTTCTGATTGAGGTCGCAACCAATGGTGGCCGCGCAGGACCGCAGCGAACCGGCGTCTTCCATGATCGCCAGTTCGAAGTTCCCCCGCGCCTCGGCCTCGGCCTTCATGAGCAGCGACGTGCGGTCTTCGCGATTGCCCGGGCCGTACCAGTCGATGATCACGCCCTGGATGCCGCGGCTGATCATGTCGTCAACCTGGCGCTTCACCTGGGCAGCGTCGTCGGAGCGGTAGCCTACATTCATGTGGTTCGTGCCGCCGAACCAGGCCATGAAGTGGGCGTAGATGCGCGTCTGCGCGCCCGGATACAGCAGCGAGCCGAGGGGCGCCTTGCTGATGTTGCCGGCGCCGGCATTGCCGTTGGTCTGCGCCACAAAGACGTCGGCGGCGCTGGTGTTGTTGCCGGTCTCCGCCGCAAGCGTCGTGGTGGGCGTGATGGCCAGGTTGGCGGCGCGGGCTGTCCCGCTCAGCCATGTGACGACCAGCAGCGCGACGGCAAAGCGCGCAACGGCACGGCGCACGTCTCCTCCAGCGTCTTGGGGGAAACGCGTGTGGGGGCCGGCGCAAAACACCTGCCGGCGCTGCTTTTTTTAGTGGCGCGATTGCCCCGAGTTTAGGGCGAGAGGGTTAAGTGTGGATTAAGCAAGAAGTTCTAGGCCGCCGGGCGATTTTGCCTTAGTACGGCACACGCGGTCCCACCCTGGGTTGAGGCCGCAAAGCGCTGAACAGAAACCGTTTCGGCCGCACAACGTTCTCAAGCGAATACGCGTCGAATGCGTTGTTAGCCTTTGTCCCCTCGATCTGCACTTGACCCGGCCCCGCGGTAGGCTTTAGAGAAGCTTGGCAGGAGCTCGAGCGAATGGCTCAACCAGGAATGGAACCGGCCTCCAAGATCGCCCCGGAGTTGAACACCAAACTCCGTTCACTCGCCCACGACCTGAGCAACTCGCTGGAAACCATCATGCAGGCCTCTTACCTGCTTGGCCAGGCGCAGCTCGACGACAACGCGCGCAAGTGGGCTTCCCTGATCGACAATGCCGTGCGCGACGCCGCCAAGATCAACCGCGAGATTCGCGACATATTGAGAAGTCAGAGCTGACTGTCATTGCCCAATTGCGCAATTGCCGAACTGCCGAAGTGAAAACCAACGCAGCGCGGCGAATTTGCAGTTCGGCGATTCCGCACTTTGGCAGTTCGGCAATTTTCTACGCTGCCTCGTCCATCCTGGTACCCGCTGCATTCCGCAAAAAGTCCTGTGCAGCGCGGTATCCCGCCAGCGTGCCCACGTCCATGTAGATTTCCCCGGAATGTACGGCCTGCACGGCGTTGCCGGCGGCGATGTACGCGTTCAGCAGGTGGCCGAGGTATTCATCCTTGCGATGCCGCGCCTCCCATAGCAGCTTGAGCGCGTGAAAAGCGGCGCCGCTGGCGGTGACCGCGCCCCAGACCCAGCAGGAATGCGCGTCCGCCTGCTTTACCTCGACGCGCCGCACGCTGCCGGTTTCCTCGGTCAGGACGGCGTCGAATACCTCCGGATTCGTGACCGGAAACAGCACTAGGTTGACGCCGGCGCCGCGCTCGATGGCGGGACGGTAGGCGTTCTCGGGAAACCAGATGGTGTCGGGCAGCCCGATGAGCACGTGATCGTGGCCGCGCGTGAACGGCTCGGCGCGGAAAAGCGCGTCACACAGCCCCTGCGGCTGGCGCTGCACCACGTAGAAAATGTCGGCCGCGTAATCGCGCCCGGCGAAGTAGCGCACAATGTCGCTCTTCTCGGCCGAGATCACCATGCAGATCTGCTCCGCCCCGGCGGCGATCATGCGCTCCACCAGGTACTCGGCCACCGCCTTGGGCCGCTCGCCGCCGCGCTCGCCGCGTGACCCGACGGGCAGCAATTCCTTGGAACAGCCCAGCGGCTGGATGCGCTGTCCGGCGCCGGCGGCCGGCACAATGCCGATCACGGGGCCTCCATTGAATATCGGGTCATCGGATCATGGATCATTGGGCCCCTTGGTTCACGGCAATCGGTTCAATGGCACGATGGCCCGACGACCCGATATTCACTTCCTCGCAGTACGCCACCAACTGCTGGGCACGACGCGCTCCGGTGTGCTCATCGAGCGTGCGCTGGCGGGCGCGAGCGGCCATGGGCGCCAGGTCCTCATCGTTGCGGCACAACACGCTCACCACGTCGGCGGTCCCTTCGGCAACCATGATTTCCTCCCCCGGTTCGAAAAAAGTCTCAAGTCCCGGAAACGCGTCGCTCACAATCGGCGTTCCGCAGGCCGCCGCTTCGAAGAAGCGCCCCGAGGGGCACCAGCCGCTGCGCGCCATCCCGCCCCGCGTGATGTTCAGCGTGATGCGCGAGGATGAATACAGCGCCGCGTGGTCCTGTGGCGCCACGTGCTCTATGCGGCGCACGTTCCCGGGCCACGCCCACTGCCGCGGATAGAGCGGGCCGGCGAGCAGGAATTGGAGCTGGGGCAGGCGCCGCGCCGGCTCGAGGAAAAGCGATTCGAGCTTCTGCTGCCGGTCGGCGGCGTATGTGCCCATGTAGCTGAGCTCGGAGTCGAACTCATGGCGCGGCGCTGTGCGCGCGTGCACGTCAGGATCGACGCAGCCGTAGAGCGGGCGCGCGTGCCGCGCTCCCCAGCGCGTCTCCAGTTCGCGCAGCACATCGCCGCCGGTGAACGACAGGTAGAGATCGAAACCGGGGATCTGCCCTGCGCGCAGATAGCCGGGGCCGTCGCCGTCGAGTTGCGACAGCGTGATGGGCGTGTCCAGGTCGTAGAAGACGCGGAGCGGACCTTCGACGGTCGCGGCGTCGTCCACGATGTGGGCGCCGCAGGGACAGTAGCTGGTGTGGATCACCACGTCGGAGTCGCGCACGTCGGCGAGAGCGCGATCGCGCACGTCGTCCCACTCCCCGTAGAGCTCCAGCCGGCAGTACTCGGGACGCCGCAGGTCGCGGCGCTGGGCGTAGAAGGGCGCGTCCTTTTCGTAAAAGACCGCCGTGTGCCCCATCGCGTGGAGCGCCCGAACGATGGCGCGGCAAGGGGTGGCGTGTCCATTGCCCCACGATGAGGAAAGAGTCAGGCCAAAAAACGTGATCTTCACCGCGACAGCGCTCCACGCGGAAAAATGCGTGCTCACCATGAGGATGAATCGGCGTACACGCGAGTTGTCCTCGGGAGCTGGGCCGCGGCGCGTGGCGCGTGACCGCTGCCGCAGGTACACTGATGGTTCGGTCGCTATGGTCCTGGTTCTCGACAACTACGATTCCTTCACCTACAACCTCGTCCAGTACCTGGGCGAGTTGGGGCGCCAGGTCGAGGTGCGGCGCAACGACCAGATCACCGCGGCCGAGGTGGAGCGCATGCGCCCGGAGCGGATCGTGATCTCACCCGGACCGTGCACACCGCACGAGGCGGGCATCAGCGTCGAGCTCATACGCCGCATGGCCGGCAAAGCGCCCATCCTGGGCGTCTGCCTGGGACACCAGGCGATCGGCGCGGCCTTCGGCGGCGAGATTGTTCGCGCGAAGCACGTCATGCACGGCAAGACCAGCAGCGTGGAGCATGACGGCAAGACCGTGTTTCGCGGGCTTTCCAGCCCGATGACCGCCACGCGCTATCACTCCCTGATCGTCGAGGAAGAAACCCTGCCCAAAGAGCTCCAGGTCTCCGCCTGGACGACCGAGCCCGACGGCGCCCGCGTCATCATGGGCCTGCGCCACAGGAACTTTGCGGTCGAGGGCGTGCAGTTCCATCCCGAGAGCGTGCTCACCGAAGACGGCAAGGGCCTCATCCGCAATTTCCTGGGGCTCTAGAACCGCTTGTTGACTGGCCGGCGCGCGGCTATCCTGCATCTGAATTTGTTAAGGACGGGCGGTGGAGCAGGTTTTTGCCGTTTCCCTGCCTGGCGTCGGCCGAAGCGCAACGGCAGACAGGCCGCGCACGCTGCCCGCCCAATCTTCCACGTGGAGCAGCAGCCACCACCTCCGAAGCAGAACGAGCGCCGCGCCGCAGCGGTGGACGCCTCGCAGGTCTGTCCCAATTGCTCCACCCGCCTTCAGGACAAGGGCTGCAAAATGAACTGTCCCAAGTGCGGCTTCTTCCTGAGCTGTTCGGATTTCTACTGAGAAAGTGGTTAGTGGCTCGTGGTTAAGGAAAGGCCTTTGTGGCCTCGTAAACCATTGCGACGAGATCAATGGACTTCTGCCATGCGATCAAATCTTGGCAGGACTTCACTGGTTTACTGCTCACGCCTCACCCCCACACTGCGAATCTCGGGCCCCTGGGGCTTTGCTAGCCGCTCACCACTGGCCACCAGCCCCTGATCCTAGCCACCACGTGCGATTGCTACCGCCCGCACGAGCGCCTGCGCCTTGTTCGCACACTCCTGATGCTCGCTGGCGGGATCGGAGTCGGCCACGATTCCCGCGCCCGCTTGCAGGTAAGCGTGGGTTGCGCCGCTGCCCGGTTTCTTCCGCATGGCCTTGTCTGCTGAAACGCCTTTGGGCAGCGTCAGCATGGTGCGGATCGCGATGCACGAATCCAGGTTCCCCGCGAAATCGGCGTAGAGCACCGATCCGCCATAAACGCCGCGGCGCACCGGCTCCAGCTCCTCAATGATCTCCATGGCGCGCACTTTCGGCGCGCCGCTGAGAGTGCCGGCGGGAAAGCACGACGCGAGCGCGTCGAAGGCGTCCAGCTCTGGCCGCAGCCTGCCTTCGATGGCCGAGACCAGGTGCATTACGTGCGAGTAGCGTTCAACGTACATCAGGTCGCGCACCTTGACCGAGCCGTATTCGCTTACGCGGCCGATGTCGTTGCGGCCCAGGTCCACCAGCATCACGTGCTCGGCGCGCTCTTTCGCGTCGCAGCGCAAGTGCTGCTCGAGCTGCTGATCGTCGGCTTCATTGCGGCCGCGCGGCATCGTGCCGGCGATGGGCCGGTATTCGAGGTGGCGGCCGTTGACCTTCACCAGCATCTCGGGCGAGGAGCCCAGCACGTGCATGCCGCCCATGCGCAGCAGATACATGTAGGGCGAAGGGTTCACCCGGCGCAGCGCGCGGTAAATGGCCAGCGGCTCGGCCTTGGGCTCCAGGTCGAAGCGCTGCGAGAGCACGACCTGGAAGGCGTCCCCGGCGGCGATGTACTCCTTCGCGCGCTTCACGGCGGCGATGAAGTCGTCGCGCCGCGTGCGCGAGTTCAGCTTCACCGGGCCGCGCACCGGCTTGGGCGGACGCAGGTCGCGCGCCGGCGGCCCGGCCAGCAGCTTGCGCTCGATGGCCGCGATGTCGCGCAGCGCGCGCGCATGGGCCCGCCGCGGCGGTTCGCGCTTCACGTTGGCTGCGGCCATGATGTGCAACTCGTGGCGCAGATGGTCGAACGCCAGCAGCCGGTCGAAAAACATGAAGACGCCGTCGGGGACGCCGAGGTCGTCTTTGGCTCTTTCCGGGATGCGCTCCAGCTGGCGCACGGCGTCGTAGGAGAGGAAGCCGACAGCGCCGGCCGTGAACGGCGGCAGGCCTTCGACCTGGGCCGGCTTGTGCTGTCGCAGCAAATCGCGCAGAACACGGAAGACGTGGGCATCGCTGGGGCGCTGGAGCGGACCCGCGCGCGCCGCGTCCGCGGAAATCACTTCCGCCTGGCGCCGGTTGCCGGGATACTCGATCCGCACCTCCTCCCCGCGCGCCGTCACGATCATGTAAGGCCGCGCGCCCAGGAAGGTGTATCGCCCGATCTTTTCGCCGCCCTCCACCGACTCCAGCAGAAAAGCATGCGGCTCGCCCGCCGCAAGGGCAAGAAAGGCCGAGACCGGCGTCAGCAGATCGGCGCTGATGCTCTTGCTCACCGGCACCAGCGTGGCGTCACCGGCGAGCGCGAGAAACTCTTTGGCGTCAGGTCGCAACATGCAAAATGGGGGTCGAATCGGGGATTATAGATGGCGGCGATTCCGTCCCGGCCATGGCCGGGGAGCCTCTCTCATCACCCGCCCTAATTGACGTATTTTGTGAAGATTGGCTTATACTCAAGCCGATTATCAGCACTTTTGGGCAGATTCGCCTCCGCACTCGGGCCCCGGCGTTCTGACCCGTGCGCGCGGCGGCGCGCAGAGGCGGCTCGATGCTAGTGAAGTTCTGGGGTGTCCGCGGTTCCACCCCAACCCCACAACTGGAGAACCTCCGTTACGGGGGCAACACCTCCTGCGTCGAAGTTCGCGTCAACGGGCAGATCTACGTGTTCGACTGCGGCACCGGCTTCCGCAACCTGGGCAAACAGCTCCTCGCCGAATCCAATGGCAGCCCGCTGATGGCCCACATTTTCATCTCCCACTTCCACTGGGACCACATCCAGGGCATCCCGTTCTTCACGCCGCTTTACAACAACCCGGAGAACTACTTCTTCTTCCATTCCTCGAGCCGCACGCGCGGATTGCAGCGCGCCATCGAAGAGCAGATGGCCGACCCGTACTTCCCCGTCGACATGACGGAGATGGCCGCGCACCGCAACTTTTACGACATCGAAGAAGACCGCATCGCCTTCGACAATTGCACCGTGCAGTCCATGTGGCTGAACCATCCGCAGGGTTGCCTCGGCTTCCGCGTCGAGACCGACGACGGCGTGCTGGTTTATGCAACCGACAACGAGCCCGGCCACCCGGTGTTTGACAAAAACGTGCGCAAGCTCGCCGAAGGCGCCGACGTGCTCATCTACGACGCCCAGTACCTGCCCGAAGAGTACGAATCGGCCAAGAAGGGCTGGGGACACAGCACCTGGCGCGAGGGCATCAACATCATCATGGAAAGCGGCGCCAAGGAGCTGGTGCTCTTCCACCACGATCCCGACCACACCGACACCTGCATCGATGGCGTCGTGCAGAAAGCGCGCGAGTACTACCCCAGGGTGCGCGCCGCGTCGGAAGGCATGGAAATCGAGATTTAGCGACCAACCCCGATCTGTGCTGCTCGGCCAGCTGGAACGAGACCCTCGCAGCCACTCAGGCGTCGCAGGAGCAGGGGCGTCCCTAAGGGCGCTCCAATGGAAGACAAAAGCGGCAAAGCAGCAGCCTGGAAGAGGTCGGCCCGGAAGCTTCAGGTCCAGCGCTCGGGCCGCTCATCCGCCGGGCCGAATCCGGTCTAGAATGGGGGCATGCGCCGGCCCGATCTGTTCGGACTCAGCAAGCTTCCCCTCGACAGCTTCCCGGGAATGGTTTCTGTCCTTGGATTCCTGACTCTGCTCGTCATCGCCCTGCCGCCGATCCGCGCATTTTTCATTCTCAGCGCCGGCCTCGGACTGGTGATCGGGTTCTTCTTCTGGCTGGCGCGCAAGATGGACATCTGGCACTGACCGGCTGGCGCTGACCGGTTCGGCTTGTCTCCTTGCCTCGCCGCCAGGCCGCTTCTATACTCTCCGCTTGCCCACGAACACCGCCCCCAGCCTCTATCCGCGCCTGGGCGCCGCAGGAGACCTATGAGCACCATCTCGCTCGAACAGGAAATCAATCCCTGGGAATCCCAGGCAGCGCGCTTTGACCTGGCCGCCCAGAAGCTGAACCTCGACGAAGGCATCTGGAAGATCATGCGCTATCCCAGCCGCGAGATCATCGTGCACATCCCGGTGGGCATGGACAACGGCCAGATCGAGGTCTTCACCGGCTTCCGCGTGCAGCACTCCATTGCCCGCGGTCCCGCCAAGGGCGGCGTGCGCTACTCGCCCGACGTTACGCTCGACGAAGTCCGCGCCCTGGCCAGTTGGATGACCTGGAAGTGCGCCGTGGTGAACATTCCCTTCGGCGGCGCCAAGGGCGGCGTGATCTGCGATCCCAAGAAACTTTCGCTCGGTGAACTGGAGCGCATTACGCGGCGCTACACGGCCGAGCTGATCGAATTCATCGGCCCCGAGAAAGACGTCCCCGCGCCCGACATGAACACCAACGAGCAGGTGATGGCGTGGATGATGGACACCTACTCCATGCACATGCGCCAGACCGTGACCGCCGTCGTCACCGGCAAGCCCATCAACATTGGCGGATCGCGCGGACGCCGCGAGGCCACCGGCCGCGGCGTGATGGTTGTCTGCGACGAGGCGCTCAAAAAGCTCGAGATGACCCGCGAGCAGACGCGCGTCATCGTGCAGGGCTTCGGCAACGTGGGTTCCAACGCCGCGCAGCTCATGTCCCAGGCCGGCTACAAGATCATCGGCGTCATCGAGGTGGATGGCGCGCTCTACAACCCCACCGGCCTCGACATCAACGCCCTCATCCAGTACCGCGACCGCAACAAGACCATCCAGGGCTTCTCCAACGCTGAATGGGTAGCGCGCGGCGCCGACCTGCTGGTGGCCGATTGCGACATCCTCATCCCGGCCGCCACCGAGAACGTCATCACCAGCCAGAACGCCTCGCGGATCAAGGCCAGGGTGCTGTGCGAGGGCGCCAACGGCCCCACCACCGCCGCAGCCGACGAAATCCTGGCGGAGAAAAAAGTCTTTGTCATTCCCGACATTCTGGCCAACGCGGGCGGCGTTACTGCCAGCTATTTCGAGTGGGTGCAGGACCGCCAGGGCTACTTCTGGAAGGAATCGGTCGTGAACGAGCAGCTGGAGCACATCATGCGCTCCTCGTTCCAGGACGTGGTGCGCTACGCCGAGACCCACAACGTGAACAACCGCATCGCCGCCTACATGCTGGCGATCGACCGCGTCGCGTACACCATCCGGCAGCGCGGGATCTACGCATAAGGCATCCGGCGGCCTGGCGAGCTGGCCATCTGGTCATCTGCCGATCGGAAGCGCGCTCCGGAGGGGAACCCGATCGCCAGATGATCAGGTCATCAGACCGCCAGATTGATTGCCCCACCCAGCGGCCCGGCCTGATAATCAAAGCATGCCCCGCGGGTGTACCCTTCCCTTCGGCAACTGGTGAACCTGCCTAACTACATCACGCTCAGCCGCATTGCCGCTATTCCGGTGCTGCTGTGGGTGTTGCGTACCCATCTGCTGGCCGGCGGCGACGGCCGGCGGGAGCTGGTGGCGGCCGCCATCTTCATTGCCGCCTCGGCCACCGACGGCCTTGACGGCTGGCTCGCCCGCAAACGCAACCAGATCACCCCGCTCGGCATGCTCCTCGATCCGCTGGCTGACAAGTTGTGGATTGCCGCCGCCTTCATCTCGCTGGTGCAGTTCAACCCGGCGATGGTGCCGGCCTGGATCGCGGTGCTGATCATCGCGCGCGAGTTCCTGGTCAGCGGCCTGCGCTCCATCGCGGCGCAGCAGGGCTTCACCATCGAAGCCAGCGACCTGGGCAAGTTCAAGATGCTGGTCCAGATCGTCACGGTCGTGGGCGCGCTGCTCGACCGCCGCTGGTTCCAGTGGGAGTTTGGGCCGGTGATCGTGCCGATCCACTGGATCGCCAAGGTCACCATCTGGATCATGGTGGTGCTCTCGCTGTGGTCCGCCGCCGATTACTTCTACGCCTTCTGGTCGCGGATTTCGCAGAGCGTGGAAAAGCGCCGGCGCCGCCGGGCGTTTGTCCTGAGCCGCCGCCGGAAAACCGACGATGTCGCTGCCACCTGAAGCATGAGCGCCGGCGCGGAGTTCTCGTCCCCGCGGTCCTCGCCTGCGGGGTTTTCGCCTGAAGAGCGCGCCTTCCTGCTCACCGTCGCGCGCCGCGCCATCCAGGCGCGGCTCGAAGAACGCGATTACGATCCTGAACCGCTGACGCCGCGCCTGGGCGAGCCGCGCGCCGTCTTTACCACGCTGCGCATCAACGGCGCGCTGCGCGGCTGCGTGGGACACGTGGTCGCTGCCGAACCGCTGGCGCGCGCCGTGGCCTCGACCGCCGTTTCCGCCGCCTTCGCCGACCCGCGCTTCCCGCCTGTGAGCCGCGAAGAGTTCCTTGCGCTGCAAGTCCACTTGAGCGTGCTTTCGCCGCTCATGCCCGCCGAAGCACATCAGATCGAGCTCGGCAAACACGGCCTGCTGGTCATGCAGGGCCGGTCGCGCGGACTGCTGCTGCCCGAGGTCCCGCTCGACCTGAAGTGGGACTTGCCGACCTTCCTCGCCCAGACCTGCCTGAAGGCCGGGCTGCCGCCGGACGCCTGGCAGCGCGGCGCGCAGTTGTTCGTGTTTACGACCGAATCGTTCGGTGAGTGACCGCCGTCATGCTGAGCGGAGCTGACGGAGCGCAGAGCGCCGCGTCAGCCGAGTCGAAGCATCCCTACTCGCGTTAAACATTCGGGTGCGAGCAGGGATCCTTCGACTCGGCCGTTCCCGCCGCTCAGGATGACGTTGGCAAAGCTACTTTTTTCCCATCAGCTCCCGCAGCACCGCCACCTCTGCCGCGATGCTGGTCTTCAGCGTGGGCTCGCGATCGGGTAGAAACAACGCTGAGTGCAGCGAGGGCAGCTTCGTCTTGTCGCCCTTCACCTCGGCGAACTTCGCCGGGTTGACCGCGCCGGCGTTCATCATGAAACCCGGCACGCCCGCGCGAACGAACTCAGAGAAATCTTCCGACGCCATCTTGGGCGGCGCCGGGTCCACCACGTTTTGCTGCCCGAGCGCTTTCACCAGTGCGGCAGCGGCCCGCCTGGTCAGCGCCGGGTCGTTGTAGGTGGCGTGCGTGCTCTCAATCAGCTCCACCAGCGGCGGCTTGGGCGCGCCCGCGGCGGCCGCTTCGGCCTTCACGATGCGTTCGATGCCGCTCAGCAGCAGGTTGCGCGTCTCATCGGTGAACGACCGCACCGAAAGCTGCATCTTCACTTCGTCGGGAATGATGTTGTTCTTCGTCCCGCCATGGATGGCGCCCACCGTGACTACGCCCGGGTCCTGCGGGTCTTTTTCGCGCGCGATCAGCGCCTGGAAGCCCACGATGCTTTTGGCGGCGATCACGATCGGGTCGATCGCGGCCTGTGGCGCCGAGCCGTGCGCCCCGCGGCCGTAGATGGTGATGTTGACCGCATCGGAATTGGAGAGCAGATAACCCGGCGTGACGCCGACCTTGCCCGCAGGCAGCCACGCATCGTCATGCAGGGCGATGGCGAAATCGGGCCTGGGAAAGCGCGTGTACAGGCCGTCCGCCAGCATGGCCGACGCGCCCTTGACGCGCTCTTCGGCGGGCTGCGCCAGCATGATGAGGGTGCCGCTCCAGCGGTCGCGCGTTGCCGCCATGATGCGCGCCGTCCCGACCCACGACGACATGTGCACGTCGTGCCCGCACGCGTGCATCACCGCCACATCGTCGCCGGTGATGTCGCGCATGCGGACCTTGCTGGCGTAAGCCGCGCCCGTCTTCTCTTCCACCGGCAGCGCGTCGAGTTCGGTCCGCAGCATCACCGTCGGGCCGGCCCCGTTGCGCAGAATGCCGACCACCCCGTTGCCGCCCACTCCCGCCGTCACTTCGTAGCCGGCCGAACGCAGGAAGTCGGCCATCTTCGCCGACGTCTTCACCTCTAGCGTTGACAGCTCCGGCGTCTGGTGCAGGTCGAGGTAGATCTTGTCAATTTCCGGATAGATGCGTGCCACTTCGCCGGCCAGCGCGATATCGCCGGACTGGGCCGCCGCCATGCCGGTAAACGCGGCAACGCACAGCAGACACAACACGACTCTGGTTCGCATGAGGCCCTCGCGGATTTCGGTGTGCGGGAGTTGTATCAGAGAGCGTGCCGCGGCGCAAAACAGCATCGCCTTTCCCGCGAAGGACACCAGGGCGGCTCAAGGGCCTTTGGCAGAGCCCTTCGTGCGCCCTTCCGGTCCTTCGTGCGAAAGGTTTCTACTTCGGCGGCGGAGGCGATTGCGGTTGCGGCGCCTCGCCCGCCGGCTTGTCGGTCCCCTTCTTCACTTCTTCGCCTTCGTAGGTGATGCGGCTCGAGGAACCGAAGCGCCGGTAGTTGGTGTATTTCACGATGATGCGGATGTGCACGTCGCGGGCAAACTGGTTCTTGCCGCCGGAAAAGTGCAGCACGTCGTCGGCGCGGGTGTAGGTGGGAAACCAGTACTTGCCGTCAATCTGCTCGCGCCACGTGGTGAAGCGCGGGAACAGGTTTTCTTCCTTCTTCGTGCGCGTCTCGGGCACCGATTTTCCGCTGGCTTTCACGATCTGCAGGTCGCGCGTCTCCACCCAGATCCGTCCGTCGAAGTAGCGCCGGTCTTTCAGGATCTGCTTCGGCGCCACGTCGAACACGTATGTGTCAAGTTCGTCCACGTGCTGCTGGCCGACGTACGTAATGTTGTAATCGCCCAATTCGTCGATGGTGAGCACGAAGGGCAGCGTGTTGCGGATGTCTTCGAAATCCTCGCGCGACATGCTGATCCCGCCCTGCTCCAGCGTGCTCTGCGGCGCATAGACCACGTTTTCCAGCCGGCGGCCGCGCGAGTCGTAGTTCACGTCAAAGACGAGCTGATATTCGCCGCTCACCGTATCGCCATCGAGGGTCTGCACTTTGGTCGACTGCCGATAGGTGTAGTTGTCGCGCGCTTCCTTGAACTCTTTCTCCTTGCTGGCAAAGCGGCGAATGATATCGGGAACGCTGACGCCGGCCGGCGGATTTGGATTGATCGGCCCTTCCTCGTCCTGCGCCCGCAAAAGCGGCGCTCCCAGCGCAAGCGCCAGCAATGTGAGGGTTGCGGCCCGCCGGACGATCGCGTTCGGCGGATTGAATAGGGCGCCCATGTCTCGGCTCATCGAAACGTCCTTTCTAGTTTAGACGGTGGCGGTCCGTCCCGGTTGCGCGAAAACCGCCGGGCGCCGGCAAATTTGCCCCTCATCCGGTGCAGGTCAAGGTTGCCCGGGAAGCGAACTTCGGTAACCCCGCCCGGCTGCGCTTTCCGCGACCATTTCCGCTCCGGGCCGGTACAATGGAATGCGTTCTCCCCACCTATGGCGGAACTGCTTCCCGGCATACCAACCCTGCTCATCCTGGCGGTGCTGGTGGCGATCTTTTTGTGGATCGAGCGCCAGCGCAAGTCGGGCCGGACTGCCCTGTGGGTGGCCGGATGGGGGCTGTACTTCGTGCATGCGCTGCTCGAACTGTGGCGCCCGGCATCGCCGGCGGCAGCCACCCTCGTGGCGGCGATCAACTACTCCGCCTGGCAGTTCGCCGGCATCGCCTTCGTGGTGTCGGTTTCCACGGTCAGCGAAGTGCCGCGAATGCGCCAGCTGGTCGCCGCGACCCTGGGACTCCCGGCGCTGGCTTACGCCCTTGGCCTGGCGTTCCGCGTGACGTCGCCGTGGATTTTCGCGCTCGCCATCAGCGCGGCATTGCTCGGCGGCGCAGCCTGGGGCCTGGTGCTCCAGCGCCGCCTCGATGCTTTTTCCCTTCTCGCGACCGGCAGCCTGCTGGTGCTTTGGGCAACGTCGGTAACACGCGTCTTCCAGGGCGCGCTGCTTGACGGGTTCTACATCACCCTCACCACCATTTACGCCTTCGCCGGACTGATGTTTGGCCGGCGCTACCGGCGCGTGTCACCCGGCGTCGTCACGACGGTGGTCGGGTTCTTCTCCTGGGCGGCCCTCTACCCGATGTCGCGTTGGTGGCTGCAATGGACGTCGGACCCGCTCATCCAGCACGACGTTTGGCAATTCCCCAAGTACCTGGTTGCGACCGGCATGATCGTGATCCTGCTGGAGGATGAGTCGCGCGCCGCCCGCGATGCCGGCCTGCGCGAACGCAACTTCAGCCGCCAGATGCAACGCTTCGCCTCACTCACCACGCGCCTGCTGAGCGGCGCGGACGCACGCTCGCTGTGCCCGGAGATCGCCGCCGCCATCCGCGACGTCACCACCTTCGACCGCGTCGCCGTGCTGGCGGTGGAAGAAGACCGCCGCGTGACGCTCGCCGGGACCGCCAACGTCGCGCCCGACGCGCTGGAGCAGTTGCTGCCATTCGTCAGCCGGCTCACGCCCGCGGCAATGGAATCTCATTTTGCCAAGGCGCGGCTGCTGGGAAGCAACTCCTATCGCACCTATCGCGCCGAAGCCGACCGCTTCGGCGGCGCTCACGGCGTACGCCGCTATGAGGGCAGCGCATTCTGGGCGACGGGTGACGCGCTGCTGGTGCCGCTGCGCTCCCAGCGCGGCGCGTTTGTGGGCTGCATCGCGGCCGATGAGCCCCGCGAACCCGAGCGCGTGACCGCCCAGGAGCTTCACGCTTTGGAAATGCTGGCCGCCGACCTGGCAGCCGCGCTGGAGAACGCGCGCCTGCAGCGGCAGCTTCTGCAGTCGGAAAAGCTCGCCGGCCTCGGCCAACTCGTCGCCGGCGTGGCCCACGAGCTCAACAATCCCCTGACGGCGGTGCTGGGATACGCCGAAATCATCGCCGACCGCGCCACCGATGAAAACACGCGCCGCGAACTTGGCATTGTGGTGCGCGAGGCCGCGCGCATGAAGCGCACCATCCAGAACCTGGTGCGGTTCGCGCAGCAGGCCCGCAGCGAGACCCGCAACGTGGACCTGCGCCCCCTGCTCGACGAAGTCCTCAGCCTGCGCGCCTACGAAGGCAGTACCCGCAATGTGGAGATCGTGACCGAAATCGAGGGCGGACTGCCCCACGTCGCCGTCGACGCCGAAGAGCTCAAGCAGGTCCTGTTCAACGTCTTCAACAATGCGCTCGATGCCGTGCAAAGCTCGCTGCAGAAAAAGATCACCATCCAGGTCCGCCGCGCCGGCGATCGCGTGATGATGCGCGTGTTCGACACCGGTCCGGGCTTCGCCGACCTCGACCACGTCTTCGACCCGTTCTTCACCAGCAAGCGGCTGGGCGTGGGCAGCATGGGCCTGAGCATCTGCTACGGCATCGTGAAGCAGCACGGCGGCGACATCTACGCCTACAACGTCCACCCGCGCGGCGCATGCGTCGTGCTGGAGCTGCCCATGGCCGCCACCGCCGAAGCCACGGCCTTCACCGCCAAAGGAAGCACCGGAACGAACGGGTAAAGCAATTCAAAATCAAAATTGCAAAATGAAGGATGGACCGTGGATCGGCGTCCTGATGCCGTGCTTTTCATTTTGCATTTTTCATTTTTCATTTTGCATTGATTTACACTTCCCTGTTTGCCCGCGTCACCCAGGAGGCTCCATGCGTCGTCTCGCCATTGTCGTGGCCTTGTTCGCCGCCACGCTCGTCTCCGCGCAGTCCAGGCGCCCGTTCACCTTTGAAGACATGATGGCGCTCAAGCGCGTGGGCGGGCCTGTGCCCTCGCCCAACGGCAAGTGGGTGCTGTTCGCCGCGGTGGACGTAAGCCTGGAGGCGAACACGCGCATTCCGCACATCTGGGCGGTGCCGGTGGCGGGCGGCGACGCCAAACAGATCACCGCCGGACCGCGCGGCGAAGACCGCCCGCGCTGGTCGCCCGACGGCAAGCGCTTCTCGTTTACCTCAGCCCGCGACGGCAGCTCACAGATCTGGGTCTATGACTTCGACGATGCGGCCGGCACGGTGAGCGGTGAACCCCGCAAAGTCACCAGCATCTCGACCGAAGCCGGCGGCAACCTGTGGTCGCCCGACGGCAAGCACATCCTGTTCACCTCGGAAGTCTGGCCCGAGTGCAACGGCAAGCCGGATGAGGATGCTTGCAACAAGGAAAAAGACGAAGCCCGCGCCAAGTCGAAGGTGAAGGCGCTCATCTTCACGCGCTTGCTCTATCGCCACTGGAACCACTACAACGAAGGCAAGCGCTCGCACCTGTTCGCGCAGCCGGTGAATCCCGATGGCTCGCCCGCCGGCGTCGCGCGCGACCTCACGCCCGGCGACTACGAAACGCCGCCCTTCTCCCTCGGCGGGCCCGACGATTACGCCGTTTCGCCTGACGGGAAGGAAGTCGCCTACACCAGCAATCACGATCCGGTGGAGGCGATCAGCACAAACAACGACATCTGGCTCGTGCCCATCGCCGGCGGCGCGGCAAAAAAAATCAGCTCCAGTCCCGGCAGCGACAGCTCGCCCCAGTACTCGCCCGACGGAAAATTTATCGCCTGGCGCATGCAGGAGCGCGCCGGATACGAGAGCGACCGCTTTCGGCTGGTGAAGTACGACCGCGCCTCGGGCGCGATTACAAACCTCACACCTGACTTCGACGCCTGGGTGAACGGCTTCACCTGGTCGCCCGACTCGAAGAACTTTTTCTTTGTCGCCGAGGACAAGGGCGAGCAACCCATCTACATCCTGAGCGCGGGTGGAGGAAAGCCGGGCGAGCTGGCGCGCGGGCACAACGACGACGTCGCCGTCGCCGCCGACGGACGCACCCTGCTGTTCACGCGCATGTCGGTGCAGGCGCCGAATGAAATCTATCGCGCGAAGCTGGTCACGGTTTCCGGGCCCTCGTCAACGCTCACCGCCGAGCCCCTCACTCACCTCAACGATGCCGTGCTCTCGCAGGTCGCGATGCAGCCCCTCGAGCCCTTCTGGTTCACCGGTTCGGAGAAGGCCAGGGTGCAGGGCTTCATCGTGAAGCCGCCGAACTTCGACCCGGCAAGAAAGTATCCCGTGAAGTTCCTCATCCACGGCGGACCGCAGG
The DNA here is from genome assembly GCA_035651995.1 of Terriglobales bacterium. Classification (NCBI taxonomy): domain Bacteria; kingdom Pseudomonadati; phylum Acidobacteriota; class Terriglobia; order Terriglobales; species Terriglobales bacterium. The sequence continues at coordinate 418,872 of DASRER010000002.1, forward strand.
GCGCGTGGGGCGATTCCTGGTCGTTCCGCTGGAATCCGGAGCTGATGGCCGCATCCGGCTACGTCGTCGTCATGGTCAATCCGCGCGGATCGACGGGCTACGGCCAGAAGTTCATTGACGACATCAACGGCGACTGGGGCGGCCGCGTCTACCAGGACCTGATGCTCGGCCTCGACTACGCCGAGAATACGTACAGCTACATCGCCAGGGACCGTGAGTGCGCGCTGGGCGCCAGCTACGGCGGCTACATGATCAACTGGATCGCCGGGCGCAACACGCGCTTCAGGTGCCTGGTCTCGCACGACGGCATGTTCAACACCGTCTCCGCCTACGGCGCCACCGAAGAGCTCTGGTTCAACGAGTGGGAGTTCAAAGGCGCCCCGTGGACGAACCCGGCAATGTACGAGAAGTGGTCGCCCAACCGCGCCGCGCCCAACTTCAAGACCCCGACGCTGGTCGTGCACGGCCAACTCGACTACCGGCTCGACGTGAGCGAGGGCTTCCAGTTCTACACCTGCCTCCAGCGCCTCAACGTCCCTTCCAAGATGCTCTACTTCCCCGACGAAGGCCACTGGGTTCTGAAGCCGCAGAACTCGCGGCTCTGGTACAAGACGGTGGGCGATTGGGTGGACCAGTGGACGAAATAGGGCCCTTGCGGAATTGCCGAAGCGCCGAATGGCGGAATTGCCGTGCGGAGTATTCTGCTCTAGCGGCGATGCGCTCAGATTGGGCCGTTCAATTCGGCAATTCCGCAGTTCCGCAATTTTGCAATGTGCTCAATGCCGTATCAGCCACATCACCCATCCCGCCAGGATGACGCCGCCCACGAACAGCGCGAAGCAATAGGCGCCGTAGCGCACCATCTCGCGCGTGGTGTTGCGCTGGGTGATGCCGAAGACGATGGAAGAAAAGAACGCAAAGATTACCGCGGCGCTGAAGTGCGAGAGCTGGATGGTCACTTTTTCTTTCCGACTCCGGTGTGGCCGCGCTTGCGCGGGCGTCTGGGCCCGCGGCGGCCATCCTGGGCCAAGCGAAGGGTCCCTTGGGTCATGAATCGGTTCCCGTTCGTCACTTCTTTTTCCCGACCCCGATATTGTAGGCATCCACGGCGGCGATGATGTTCAGCAGGCCGGCCACGATGATGTACTTCGTCCCGTAGTCGGCCACTGCAATCTGGATGGCGCCCTGTCCCCAGTCGTTGATCCGCGTCAGCAGGTAAAGGCCGCCCGCGCCCAGGTCGCCGACAAAGCCCAGCATGTCGAGGATGTCGCCGGTATTGAACTCGTAGACCTTCCCCTCCATCAGCACGCCCAGCGTGAACATGGCCACGACCGAGAGGAAGATGAGCCCGGCGCGCCCCCAGCGCCCGAGCAGCGCGTGGCCGCCCCCCGGAATCAGCCAGCCGAGGACCAGCGCGCCCACCGCGCGCGCATTGGGTGCGTGTTCGCCCGGCACAGCGGCGGCATTGGCGGTTTGCGTGTTACTCGGCATCTTCTCCGTCGTGCCTTCGTGGTCTTCGTGCGGCCTTGGTGTCCTTCGTGTGAAGGCCTTTGACTTTCAGATTTTCACCAGCTCCCGCTGGATCTTTCCCGTCACCTCGGCCGCGCCCTTGCGAACCAGCATGTTCACCTCGCTGCGCACGCCGAACTCCGGCAGATAAACGCCCGGCTCAATGGAAAACGCCACGCCGGGAATGATCTCGCGCTCGTCTTTGGTTTCCAGGTTGTCCATGTTCGGACCGTTGGCATGGACGGTGGTTCCGATGGAGTGTCCCGTACGGTGGACAAAGTACTCGCCGTATCCGGCTTGCGTGATGTGACTGCGCGCCGCGTCATCCACTTCCCAGCCGCACAATTTTTTTCCAGCCGCGATCGCGGACTTCACCTTCTCGATCGCCGCGTCGCGCCCGTCGCGCACAACCTCAAAGACCTTCTGGTGCTTCTCGGTGGGCGACCCGCCGACGACGCCGCACCAGGTGATGTCGTAGTACACCGCCTCCGGGCGATCGAGCTTGGCCCAGATGTCGAGCAGCACGAAGTCGCCCCTGCGAATCGGTGACGAGCGCTGCGCGTTGGGCTCGTAGTGCGGATTTCCGCTGTTGGCGTTCACGCCCACGATGGGCAGGTCTTCGCCGGGTGTCAGGCCTTCGCGGCGAAACCCTTCCCTGATGAACTGCTGAATGGCGTACTCGTCGGTGCCGCCGTTGGCCACGCGGCGTCCGATTTCGGCGAAAGCGGCTTGCGTGATCGCGTCCACCTTGTCGCGCGCCGCGAAGTGCGACGCGATCTGCTCCTCGCTCCAGGTCGCTTCGAAGCGCGACACCAGGTCGCCCGAGCTGACAATTTCCTTGCCGAAGCTGCGCACCAGCTCGACCGTGCCGGCGTCCACCATGCCGAGCAGAAAAATCAAATTGTTCGGCGAGTACTGCATGGCGATGCGCCTGTACGGCGCCAGCAGCTTCCTGAGCCCTTCAAACAGTTCCTGCCACGAGGAATATTTCGCTTTCGGGCCCGGCAGCGAATCCAGGTGTCCGGCCTCGATGCGATGCACCAGCTTTGCCGGCTCGCCCTGCGCCGGAATCACGTAGTACCAGCGCCGCGTGACCATCAGGTTCTCGGGAATGCCGAGCACTCGGTAGGAGATCGGGTCGCGATGGTGATGGTCGTAGAAGAGCCACGCGTCGAGCTGGCGCTCGCGCAGCGCAGTCTGGATAGCGGCAAGGTCCATGGTGAACTAGCTATTAAAACACAGCCTGGCGAGAGGCGCTCCCACTCGCGTGGCGCAAACGCCCTGGTCGGCGGCCTCGAGCAGCGCCGCCGGCCCGGGCTCGCGCAGGATTGCGCGCCTTCGCCGGACCGGTTGCGCCCGCCAAGCTACGCCGCCTTCGCTTCCGCCGCCGGCGGCGGCTGCGCCACGCGGTGGTAGATGAACAGCAGCAGAGCAGTGAGTACGCCAAGCCCCGTTGAGATCCACCACACCATTTCCGGCTGCTGACGCACCTCGCCGAACTCGTGCAGCAGCTTGCCCGAAAACCACCCGCCCACCAGCGAGCCGATGCCGATCGGCAGGAACGCGAACCCCATGTACGTTCCCTGCTGGCCCGGCGGCGCCAGCCGCGATATGTATTCGTAATACCGGGGCGACTGAATGATTTCGCCAAGGGCCACGAAAACCAGCGCGGCAACCGCCATCAGCACGCTCGAGTGCGCGGCAAGAAACACCCAGCCGAGCGCCGTGATCAGGGTTCCCAGGATGACGGCCCGGAACGCCTCGATCTTGCGGGTCGCGGCGCTGATCGCAACCGTGAATGCAATCACGATGATCGGGTCGGTGGCCAGGATGTAGCCGGTTTTCGCCTTCGCGTCCACGTACTTCACGATGTAGCTGGGCAAAGTTAGGTACTGCTGCCAGAAAACAATCCAATAACCCGAAAAGATGAGCAGGAAAAGAACGAAGCGGGCATTGCCCAGCACGGTCAGGAAATTTCGCCCTACGACTCCAAAACTCGGCGCCTTTTCTCCTTCCGAGGCACGTGGTTCGCGAAAGAAGATCAACACCGCCATGAACATGAGGAACACACTTCCCGCCGCGACGCGAAAGATGCTCTCCGGCCGCAGATGGTCCTGTCCCCAGCCGGCCAGCAGCGGCCCCAGCGTAGAGCCGATGTTCACCATCGTGTAGTAGATCGAATACCCAATCGAACGAACGCTCGGCTTTGACGCGCGCGCGACGGTACCGACAACGCTGGGCTTCACCAGCGCAACGCCCAGCGCCGGCAGGAACAGAATCATGCCCGCGAGTAGCCCGAGCGGGACCACGTTGCGCACTGGCGCTAACCATGGCGCCGCAATCGAGCCAACCAGGAAGTACGCGATGGTGAGGATGAAGTACGCCAGCGAGAGCGCGCGGCGAAAGCCGATGCGGTCGGCCAAAGCGCCGCCGAAAAGGGCCATGATCCACACCCCGGTGCCGAACCATCCGCCCAGCTGCGCCGCCGTTTCAATTGGAAACTGGAGCGCCTCGTTCAGGTAGCGCACCAGCATCGCGAAAACGGCGTAATACGACAGCCGCTCGAAAATCTCGGTGACGTTCGCCACCCAGAACGGTGTCTCAAAACCCTCGCGGATTTCGCGGAATCGCTGCGCGACGCTCAAATGAAAACCGCTCCTGGCTGCTGGCTACTCGCCACTGGCCAAGACCTGACGCACAAACTGCGCGCTCACGCCCGCCACGCGAACCACTTTGGCGCGTCCCCTCTGGCCGGCGGCTATCGTAACCGACGACTTCGGCACGCTCAACAAATCGGCAAGAAAGGCGGCCAGCGCCTGGTTCGCCCGGCCCTCGACGGGCGGCGCGGTGAGCGAAATCTTGAGCGCGCCCCCGACCGCGCCGGTGACCGCATCCTTCTTCGCGCGCGGATGAAGCTTCACGCTGAAAGTTGCGCCGGCGGATGTATCGCGGATGGAAATCATGTCCTGACCGCTGCGCGGGGCGACTTAGTTCAATCTGCGCTCGCTTGCTTTGTGCCCTTCGCGCAACCTTCGTGTCCTTTTGTGGTTGGCTTTGTTGGTTCTCCGCGCCTCCGCGGTTGATCACCGTTGTAGCCGCGCGCCGAAAATCGCCGTTCCCACGCGCACGCACGTCGCGCCTTCTTCGATGGCGACCTCGAAATCGTGCGACATGCCCATCGAAAGCTCGCGCAACTGCACGCCCGGCGGCACACGCGTTGCCATCGCGTCGCGCAATTCGCGCAGCCGCCGAAAGTGCGGACGCGCCTGCTCCGGGTCGGCAGTGAATGGCGGCACGGTCATCAGGCCGCTGAATCGCAGCGATTCGAGCCTTGCCGCCGCGCTCAGCAGCGCTTCAAGCTCCGCCGAATCAGGCGGCACGCCGCTCTTGGCGGCCTCGCCGCCCACGTTCACCTCGATCAGCACGTCGAGCCGGCGCTTCAGTTTGGCGCCCGCCTGGTTCAGTTTTTCGGCGAGGCGGAGTGAATCGAGAGAATCGACGGCGGAGAAAATCTCCGCCGCGCGCGCCGCCTTGTTGGTTTGCAGATGCCCGATCAGGTGGAAGCTCGAGCCCTCGAGGTCGCGCAGCAGGTTGATCTTCTCGCCAAACTCCTGCACCCGGTTTTCGCCGAACAGCCGGATGCCCGCGGCGTGCGCTTCGCGAATGCGGCGCGGCTCGACCGTCTTGGTGACGGCCATGAGCGCGATGGAGCCCGGATCGCGGCCGGCCCGCCGCGCGGCCGCCGCAATCCGCTCGCGGACGGCGGCCACGTTCTGCGCGATGTCAGCCACGGCTGGCCGGGCCCGCTCCTGCGCGCCCTTCGCTCAGGAAAACGTGAACATCGCGAAGGGCGCCGCCCAGGTCGCGAGTGGATTGCGCAGCGGTCAGCGCCGCCGCCTGCAAGGCGCGCTGGTTCGCCCAGCGGTCGTATTCGAACAGCAGATCAATGTCTTCCCGCGTCATGCACTACTTCTTCTCGCCGCTGTTGATCGGCCTGCGCGCGAAGTAATACAGCGACGCCCCCAGCGCGCCGAACGCGACCACCGCGATGAGGTTGCTGCCGCCGATTGCCGGAAAGCGCGGCCCCAGCAGCAGCACGCCCTCCTTCAGCGTGCCCTGGTTTTCCAGCAGCTTCACCACGATGCCCAGCAGCCCCATCACGCCGCCGGCCGCGATCAATCCAGACGCGTAGAGCGAGCCGGGGCTGACCTCGCTCTCGTCGGCCCTTTCACCGGCTCGCTGCGCCGCCCGGTCCACCAGCCAGCGCACCACGCCGCCGCAGAAGATGGCAAGCGTTGTCGCGATCGAAAGATAGAACCCGACGGCGAACGAGAGCGAGCGTATGCCGAGCAGTTCGACCGCGATCACAATGAACACCCCGATCAGCACCAGGTTCCACGGCAGCCGATGATCGATGATGCCGTTGACGACGGTCGCCATCAGGTTCGCCTGCGGGGCCGCCGCTTTGTCGCTGCCGATCCCCTGTATCCACTGGCGCTCGATGCTGCCGGTCTGCGGATTGTAGAGATACTGCCCGTTGGCCAGGTGCTGCGCGCCCAGCGCGGTAATGAGCTGGTACCTCTTCGGATCTTCCTGGCCGATGCTGTTGCCCTTGTCGTCGACAATGCGGATTTCGTTGCGCCCGAGCAGCGGGTTGTTGTTCGGCTCAACCACGCGCACGCCCTCTTCCAACTGGGTGGTATCAACTTTGATTGGCGGGATGGCGCGTATCTGCTCCAGCCCGCGGTTCATCGCGTTGAGCGTGAGCCCGATGGCGAAAACCGACACCAGCACGCCGATGAGCAGCGCCTGCTGCTGGCGCTTGGGCGTCGCGCCCACCAGAAAGCCGGTCTTCAGGTCCTGCGAGGTGTTGCCGGCGTTGGCCGAAGCGATGCAAACCACGCCGCCAATCGAAATCACCAGCGCCTTGTACGCGTTCGTCTTCCAGTCGGCGAGCAGGAACATGACCGACGTTGCCATCATGGTCGCGATGGCCATACCGGAGATCGGATTCGACGAGGTGCCGATCAGCCCTGCGATGCGCGAGGAAACCGTCACGAACAGGAATCCGAACACGACAACGAACACCGCGGCGAGCACGTCGGCGGTGAGCGACGTGTGCGTGCCCGGCACTGGCTTGAACATCAGCATCAGCACCATCATCACCAGCACCAGCGCCGTGCCGCCGAGCGCGATCTTCATGCTCATGTCGAGTTCGGTGCGCTTGGTGCCGGCAATCGCCGCCGCGCCCTTTTTCAGGTCACCCGCCCCGGCGCGCAGCGCGCCAACAATGGTGGGAACCGTCTTGAGCAGCGTGATCAGCCCGGCGGCGGCCACCGCGCCCGCGCCCATGGGGCGAATGTAGGCGCGGTAAATCTCATCCACCGACATCTGCGAAATCAGCTTCTGCGCCGGATACAGCGGCGCCGTCAGCGACGAGCCGAAGAACTTGATGGCCGGCATCACCACCAGCCACGCGAAGACGCCGCCGGCAAAAATCACCCCCGCGATGCGCGGCCCGATGATGTATCCCACGCCCAGATATTCGGTCGTGGTGTTGGCGCGAATGGCGCTGCCCGGATATCCCGAAGGCTGGAAGTCAGGCGTGCTCGGCCACAGGCCGAACAGGTTTTCGTTCTGGAAGGCGGTGTAGAGCCCGCCGAGCCCCAGTCCCATGAAGACCCTGCCGGCAAACGATCCGCCGCGGTCGCCGGCGATGAGCACGTCGCCGCAGGCCGTGCCTTCCGGATACAGCAGGTTGCCGTGCTCCTTCACGATCAGTTGCCGCCGCAGCGGGATCATGAAGAAGACGCCGAGCCATCCGCCGATCAGCGCGAGCAGGAAGATGCGCGAGTACTCCAGCGGAAATCCCAGGAAGATGAGCGCGGGCAGCGTGAAGATGACGCCGCCGGCCACCGACTCGCCCGCCGAACCGGTCGTCTGCACAATGTTGTTTTCCAGGATCGTGGCCTTGCCGAAGGCGCGCAGCAGCGAAATGGAAAGGACCGCGATGGGAATCGAGGCGGCCACGGTCAGGCCGGCGCGCAGGCCGACGTAAACCGTGACCGCGCCGAACACGATCCCGAAGAACGACCCCAGCAGGACCGCCCGCACCGTGAACTCGGCGGGCGCCATCTCGGGCGGAATGTAGGGCTGAAATCGGCTCTGCTGCGGCAATGGCGCTTCGGCCATGGGGCGCACTCCTCCTTCGGGGGCAAACCCGCGCAAGGTAGCACATGAGAGTGCCGAGTGGCGAGTTCCGAGGGGACGCGCCCCTTGCGCAACGCTGGTATACTTAGCAAAGCTCCCAGTCAGCTTTGCGCTTGCGGTATCGCGCTCGGCGATGGAGGGTCGTCTTCAGCAGTAGCACGGACCCAACCCGCTCCCTGCCAGGGCCCCGAAGACCCAGCGGCTTTGGTGCGGCCTTCAACACCGCCGCCAACGGCCTGTTCAGCGCGCTGTTCCCCTCCGATTGCCGCCTGTGCGGCGCCCCCCTGACGACCATTTCGCGGCTCCCGGTATGCGGCGCCTGCCTGGCGGGCATGCAGCGGCTGAATGTCCCGACTTGCGAGATCTGCGGCGAGCGCCTCTTCCACGCCCAGCTTCTCCATGGTGGCGATGGCGCCGGCCTGATTTGCGGCCTCTGCCGCCGCCTGGAGCCGCCCTTCGCGCGCGCCGCCGCCTACGCCGAGTACACCGGCGGACTGCGCGAGCTGATTCAGCTGCTCAAGTACGACGGCGTGCGTCCCGCCGCCGACGTGCTCGGCCGCATGCTGGCGGAAGTCATCCAGACGCTGGCCGCCGATTTCGGCAAGCAGCCGCCGCTACTCGTCGTGGTCCCCTTGCACGCCGGCAAACAGCGGCAGCGCGGATTCAACCAGGCGGAGTTGATCGCCCGCGCCGCATCCCGCATCCTCCGGACCGCCGGACGCGGCCTGGACTTCGCTCCCTGCACCCTGGCGCGCACGCGCGCCACCCAGTCGCAGACCGGCCTCACGCGGCATCAGCGGCGCGCCAACCTGCGCGGGGCTTTCGTTGTGAACAGCGGCGCCTCCGGCGCCATTCCGGGACGCGACGTCCTGCTGGTGGACGACGTCATGACCACCGGCGCGACCGCCGGCGAATGTGCCCGCGTGCTCCGCCGCGCCGGCGCCGGGCGCGTGCTGGTCGCTACCGTGGCGCGCGCCCTCAAGCCCGAGGTAACGCGCATGGCGCTTCCGCAGGAGATCGAGTCCGGCGAAATTTCATCGGAGGTTAAAGCTCGCGCCGCGCACGCGTAGCACCATCCAACCGTCATGTCGGGCCGCTCGGGCAATTCGGGTTCGCATCATCATCACGTCGCAGACGCCGTGCCGCTGGCTCCGCGTCCGCTCGGGGTAATGCACGCCCCGGTGCTGGTGCTGAACGCCAGCTATGAGCCCATCAATGTGTGCGCCGCGCGCCGCGCCATCGTGCTGGTGCTCAAAGGCGTGGCCATGACCGAGGAGGAGAACGGACACTACCTGCACGCGGCGCGCATCGCCATGCGCGTGCCCTCGGTGATCCGTCTGCTCGAATATCGCCGAATCCCCCACCAGACGCGCGCGCTCTCCCGCAAGAACATCCTGCTGCGCGACCGCAACACCTGCCAGTACTGCGGCGCCGTCATGCCCTCGAGCGAACTCACGCTCGACCACGTGATACCGCGCTCCCGCGGCGGCCTCTCCACCTGGGAGAACCTGGTGGCTTGCTGCCATCCCTGCAACCGGCAGAAGGGAAACCAGCTCGTCGCCGAAGCCGGCTTGAAGCTGTTGCGCGAGCCGCGCTCGTTCAACCTGCACACCAGCCGGCACATCATCCGAATGATGGGCCGCTCCGACTCGAAGTGGCGGAAGTATCTTTTCTACTAGCCGCCACGCTGCTCTCTACTCGCCTCTTTGTCCGCTTCTCCCGCTCGTCTCTCGGTGCTCGTCACTCGGTACCCGGTGCTCCTAATGTGGGCACCGTGGTTCTCAATCCCATCCCTGCCGGTTCGCGCAGGTTCTCCTTAGACTTGTTTTCTACGTGTTTTCAATCAGATAGCGCCTGCCCCCGCTCTCAATCGCTGGCAGGGAAACTGCTTGAATCCGTTTTGGACGCATTCCGCGTTCGCGCGTTCGCACCCTTTCCAGTCGGAGCCATGATGGCGGAGAACGTAGTCGACCAGATCATCGCGCAGTTGCGCGCTACAGCGGCGAGCAACTATCCCGGGCGCCCAGAGCTGCGCAACATTCGCGTGGTCGGGCACACGCCCAAAACCGACCACTACATTTACGACATCGTCGCGGACTTCGCCGACGGCGGTGAGCGCGTGGCCGCCAAGGTTTACCGTCCCTCGAAGTGCGGCGCCCAGGGCGCGCGCGCGCTGGCGCGCATCGAGGAGCAGAACCTGGAGCATGCCTACCGGGTCTTCCAGAAGCGCGGCTTGAGCGGCGTGCCCCGTCCGCTGGGCGATTTTGTGGACCTGGGCGCTGTGGTCGCAGAAAAGATCGCGGGCCTGCCGCTGCAATCGCTCATCATGAAGGCCGCGCTGTTGCCCGGGAACGGCAACCACGACGCGCTCCGCCTCGCCGCCCGCAAGGCCGGCGAGTGGCTGCGCTGTTTCCATAAGGCGACCGCCGAGTCGGCGGCGCCCTTCGACGGCAACCGCCTGATGAACGACCTGGAAGAGCTGTGCGCGAACTGCCGGTCCGAGGGACTCGACGATGCTGCCATCCGCACCATCCTCACCGGGGCGCGCAACATTCTGTCGCGCGCGCGCAAGTCGCTGCCCTGCTCGGCCGTGCTCAACGACTTCACGCCGCTGAACGTCCTGATCGGCGAAAACGGTATCGGCATGGCCGACTACGCACGCATGACCCAGCGCGGCGTGAGCTTCCACGACGTGGCGCAGTTCCTCGCGTCGGTGGAGGCGCTGGAGAAGTATCCCTTCTGCAACCGGAACATCACGTCGGGCGTGCTGGAAGAGTTCGCCGAAGGCTACGGCATAACCGCAGGCGAGCAGGGCGTCCTGCGCGTCCTGCGCATGAAAGCGCTGCTGGCCATGTTCGCCCAGGGACGCACCGTAAAGGAAAGCGCCGTGCGCAAGAAGGTGATGTGGGCCACCGTGATGAAGCGCTTCATCCAGCAGGCCGCGCACCGCTCGCTGGCCCCCGCGGCGTAAAGGCAGTTGGCGGTTGCCAGTTGTTTGCCAAGTCGAACGTTGGCAGCGTCACTCTGCCTGCGCAGCTTGGTGCGCGGCAACCAACGCCAGTACAGCGCGACCAAGGCCAGAACCGACCCAACCCAATTGCGCCAAACCGGCAACTGACAACTGCCGTTACGGCATTTGCGCGCCGGCGGGCACCAGCCAGACTTCAGCCTTGTCGCCGTTGTCGCCCGTCTTCGTCGTAATGCGCTGCGGGTCGATGCCCTTGTCGCGCGTCAGGTACGTCCGCACGTTCTCGGCGCGTGCCATCGCCACGCGGTTGCCCGCCGGCGAGGTAAGGTGGCCCATGCCCACCACGGTGGCACGCGAATCCGACTCGCGCTGCAGGCGCAGCGCGATGTCGTCGAGCACGGCCTTGGCGCGGTTATCGACGTAGGCCCCGTTGGGCTTGAACATCACGTCGGCCGCCTTGCTCGGGCTGGGCGGCGGCGGCGGCGCTTCCACGGAAACCATCGCGGTGGCGCTGGCGCTCATGTTGCGATCGTCAGTCGTGGTGGCGGTGATGGTCACCGGACCCGGTTCGATGCTCTGCGTGTTGAGCGTGGCGCGCGCGCCGGCGCCCGACACGCGCCCGCGGTCCGCGGCGTAGGCGATGGTCACCGGACGGTTGTCCGGGCTCATCGCTTCACAATTCACGGTAGCGCTGTCGCCCACCCGGACACTGGCGGGCGAGGCGCTGCACGCAATCTGCGGACCCTGCGGCGGCGGCGCGGCCGCCGCTGGCGCCGGCGGCGGCGGCTCTTCCATCTCCACCACGTCGCCCACGCGCATCTCTTCCAGCGCGAAGGTGATCATCGCCGTCGATGTTTTCGGCGTCGTGTTGAGCACGATCATTTCGCCGATCGACTTGCGCGGATAGTCGGCGGGGTTGATCTTCAGCGCGCCCCCGTAAGCGCCCATCGAGGCCGGGTTCTTTTGCGTGTCTTCGGCGATGCTCGCCTTGTGGGTCAGCGAATCCAATGTGTCGCGCGACTCGGCCGAGTAGGTGCGCACGGCGCGGAAGTAATCGCCCGCCTTCACGCCCTGCTCCGAGCCCGCGTTCAGATAGACCTTCTGTCCGGTGGCCACGATCCAGTCAAAATCCTTGGCCATCACGATGCGCGCCGTCAGCTTGCCGTTCGGCGCCGCGAAGCGATCGAAGGCCGCCGAACTCTTCAGCGTGAGTTTGGGGCGCTCGCTCCATGGCACCAGGATGTCCCCCGGGACCATGCTGTCGCAGCTGAATTCCACCACGCCCACGTGCACGTTGCCCGCCTGCCGCAACACGCGGACGCGACCCAGTTCGGCGTAAGCGGCGCCCAGACCTGAGATCATGCCGCGCTGTCCGCGATAGGCTTCGGAATGGTTCGGGTCCTTCAGTTCGCGCACCACGCTGTATTGCGCGCCGTCCTGCAGTCCGCCGCCCGCCAGGTACACCAGGTCGCGATCGGCAAAGCGTGACTGCTCAGGAGACCGCCATCCGCCGGCGATGTAGTTCGTCGTCGGCAGCGAGCTGGTTACGAACCCGGCGCAATAAATGTCGGAATAGGTGGGCGCCTGCACTTTCTCCACCAGGTTGGTGGTGGCCGCCTGCTTGGCGGGCGCTCCGGGCTGGTCAGGCGGGCGCTGCTCCTGCGCATAGCACGCCACCGCCCACAACAGCATCACTGCCAGCAACTTTTTCATAACGCCTCCAGGCGCCGGGGGCCTTCCCCGCGCCGCTTGCCGGGGCCCATTTGCCACGTTTGCGGACCAGCACCGGCAACTCACCTAGCATGTAAGATGCCGACTCGGAAGGCCAAATCTCTAAGGTGCTGCGCCTCCCGTGAGACCTTGCACACACCGCCCTGCCCTGGCGGCGCAAAGGGTGGGCTGAACGCTAGCAAACAGAGCACCCGGAATCAAGCTGCGGGCTGTTGTCCAGAAGGGTACGGGAGCCTCCTCTCGCCCCGCGTTGGCGAAGGACAGGCGAACCGCGGGGCCGCTATGACCGCCGGAAACTCCTGGGTCTGCTGTTGCATACAAAGTGGTGCAACCTGTAAGATGGCGCGCCCCGGGATTTTTTCCACAGAACATGGCAGCGAGCCCCACAAACCGAATCCTCCCCCTGCGTCTGCCGCGCGTCTGCATCGCCATTGTGGGCGCTAGCGCCGCCGAGATGGTCGAGAAGGCCGAGGCGGTGGCCCGCGAGAACCCCTTGCTGGAGTTCAGGTTAGACTACCTCAAGCAGCCCGCCTCCGGCTTGGCGACCATCCGCCGCTTGCTCCAGTCTCGCTCCGACGTGGTGGCCATCGGCACCTGCCGCCGGGCGGCCAATGGCGGCCGCTTCCGGGGATCGCTGGAAGCGCAGATTGACATCCTGGTAAAGGCCGGCGAATCCGGCTGCCAGTTGGTGGACCTCGAGCTGCAGAGCGCCTCGTCCATTAAACTTACTGATTTCAATCGTTTACGCTCAAAAGCGGCGGTCGTCCTCTCCTTCCACGACTTTAGGGCCACCCGGAAATTGGATGAGACCTTCCGCAAGATGCGCGCCTTCCCCGCCGACTTTTACAAGATAGTAACCACAGCGACGAACCTCCAGGACAACGTCACCATGATGAAGTTCCTCGAGGAGCAGAGCGCACACCACTCGATGGTCGGGCTGTGCATGGGCGAGCAGGGCACCATCAGCCGCGTGCTCGGCGTGCGCGCCGGCAGCGTGTTCACCTTCGCGGCGCTCGGCGAAGGCGAAGAAACGGCGCCGGGCCAGATCACCGCGCGCGCGCTGCGTGACGTTTTCCGCATCGACCAGGTGGACGCGGCCACCAAAGTTTACGGCGTCGCCGGCGATCCGGTGGAGCACTCCCTCTCGCCGCTCATGATGAACGCGGCGTTCCGTCGCGAAAACGTCAACGCCGTTTATCTCGCGCTGCATGCCAAAGAGCTCGACGACCTGGTGCAGTGCATCCGGCAAATTCCCATTCACGGCGTGAGCATTACCATGCCGTATAAGGAAGAGGTCCTCGAGTACCTCGACAACACCGACTCGCTCACCTCCAAGGTCGGCGCCTGCAACACCGTGGTGCGCGCCCACGACGGCAAGCTCTACGGCTTCAACACCGACATTGCCGGCGTGCTGCGCCCGCTGGAGCAGCGCATCAACATTCCCGGCGCCCGAGTGCTGGTTCTGGGCGCAGGCGGAGCGGCCCGCGCGGCCGTCTTCGGACTAAAGGAGCGCGGCGCCGAAGTCAGCATCCTGAACCGCACCACGTCTGTCGCGCGGAAGCTGGCCCGCAAGGCAAGAGCGAAGGTCATCAAGCGCAGCGATCTGAAGAAGCTCCAGTTCGACGTGATCATCAACGCCACGCCGGTCGGCATGGGCAGCCCGAAAACGTCGCCGCTGAAGGAAAACGAAATCCGCTGCCGCTACCTGCTCGACATGGTGTACGTGCCGATGGAAACCAGGCTGATGAAGCTGGCCCGCAGCAAGGGCGTGCAGGTCATCTCCGGCGCCGAGATGTTCACCCAGCAGGGCGCGCGGCAATTCGAAATCTGGACCGGCAAGCCGGCGCCGGTCGCCGACATGCAGTACGTGGTGCAGACCGCGCTCAGCGCCGCGGAAAAAGCAGAAGGCGGCGGCAAGAGCGGCAGGAAGAAGTCCAAGAAGTAGCTCCTCGCCCGAGGGACGTCTCCCGCTTCACACTTGAAGACCGAATGACCGTGGGATAGTGTCCGCGCACGGCATGGAATGTCCCAAGTGCCACTTCGATCATCCGCTGCAACCTGCCGACACCTGCCTGCGCTGCGGAATCGTCTTCTCCAGGTACGCTGCCACGGCGGCAGCAGCGGCTGCGGCGCCTTCGGGTGCCGGCGCGGCGCCGGCTGTGGCCCTGGAGCGACCGGAACCGCCGCTGAGCGCGGATGAACTTGCCGAGATCCAGAAAAAGGCCCGGCATGAACTGACCTGCCGCGTCTTCGCTTTGCCCGGCGCGCTGCTCCTCGGATGGCTCACCGCCAGCGCCATGCCGATGCTCGCCGGCTTCCTGCGCATGTGGACGCATGAAAGCGGCCACGCCATCACCGCCTGGCTGTGCGGCTACGTCGCGATTCCCACCGCGTGGTTCACCATCATTTTTCCCGGGCGCCAGCGCGGCCTCAGCCTGCTGCTGGCGGCCGGACTCGCTTTCGGCGGGTACGTTGCCTGGCAGCGCAAACGCTGGTTCTGGGTCGCGACGACCGCAGCCGCGCTCGTCCTGTTGCTGCTCGGCGGTACGCGCACCGACTATCGCGCCCAGGGCCTCATCACCTTCGGCGGCGACGCCGGATCGTTCTTCGTCTCCACCATCCTGATGGCAACCTTCTACGCGCGTCCGGAGAGCGCCATGGTCCGCCGCCAGTTGCGATGGGTCCTGCTGGTGTTCGGCGCCATCGCCTTCATGGACGCCTACGCCACCTGGTCCGGCGGCTTCGAAAAAATCGCCGAGTGGCTGGAAGACGCCGAGCGCGGCCCGAGCGACCTGATGCAGCTCACCCAGTACTACGGCTGGCCGATCGGCGAGATGCAGCGGCGCTTTCTCAGCGTCGCGCACTGGTGCTTCTTCGCGCTGGCGGCGATGTACGCGGCGGGCATCGTGCAGGCGCGGCAGCGGAAGTCGGCGGTTGCGCCCTGACGCACATATACCCCTCCCCCTCGCTTCTAATGGAATCTTCAGGTTAGCGAAGGGGATCCGTTGGTGATCCGTTCATCCAAAGGACTTACACGTAAGATCCGTTGCCTAAAGGAGTTAGCGGGGCGAGATTGTCAAAGAACAAGACCCGCACGTGTGCGCGGGCCTGCTTCCAGGGTAGCAGTTTGGGTGGGAAGAATGGGAAGGCGCGGTAAGAATTTAGTGTGAGTGTTTGGAGTGGGTTGCGGCAGAAGTGGCTTCAATGGGGGCTTGACAGCAGATTAGACGGGTTTGCGCTCGCCCGGGTATGCAAGGCGGAAGGAGCGGCGCCCACCCTTCGCGGAGCGAAGACGCTCCGCGAAGAGTGCGGCACCCGGCGCTCCAGCGCTCACCGAAACCCTACTCTCCCGCCCCGGCTCCCCTCGTCTCTTCCATCCCCGGCAGCGCCTTCTGCTTCACCGTGCGCGGCTCCTCGGTGATCTGCTCGATTTCCGGCAGCGGCTCCTGGGTGGCGGCGCCGAGCTCGTCGAAGCGCTCGGCCAGCGGCACAAGACGTGTTTGCAGCGAGGCGACGGAAGCGTTGTAGTGTTTCACCGTCTGGTGCAGGCTGTCACCTACCTTGTCCAGGTGCTTCAAGAAAATCACGATCCGTTCGTAAAGCTTGCGGCCGAGTTCCGACACCTTCTGGGCCGACTCGGCGATTTGCTCCTGCCGCCAGCCATACTCGACAGAGCGAAGGAACCCAACGAATGTGCTGGGCGTAGCAATGATCACGCGATTAGCCAGCGCGTACTCGATCACGTCGGGATCGCGCTGGACCGCCGCAGCGTAGAACGAGTCGTTGGGGATGAACAGCACGGCCAGGTCGGGCGCCTTCTCGAACTGCTCCCAGTATTGCTTGGACGCCAGCTTGTCCACGTGCGTGCGGAGCTGTTTGGCGTGTTTGGTGATGGCGGCCTCGCGCTCGGCGTCGGTTGCGGCTTCGAGCGCCTCAAGGAACCCCGAGAGCGGGACCTTGGAGTCCACCACCACCTCGCGGCCGGCAGGCAGCTTGACGATCATGTCGGGACGCAGGCGTCCGTCTTCGCTGGTCACCGTCACCTGCTCGATGAAGTCGCAGTGCGCCGCCATGCCGGCCAGTTCGGCGGCGCGGCGCAACTGCACTTCGCCCCAGCGCCCACGCACCTGCGGCGAGCGCAGCGCGTTGACCAGCCGCGATGTCTCCTGCTGCAGTGTGTTCTGCGCTTGCGCGACGGAGCGCAACTGCTCGCCCACGGCGCTCAGCTCGCGGACGCGCTGCTGCTCCAGCTCGCGCGCTTCTTTCTGGTAACTCGTAAGCGACTCAGCGATCGGCTTGACGAGCTGCTCGATGGCCAGTTGCCGCGCCTGCAAGTCCGTGACGGCCGACTGCTTGAGCGCGCCAAATTTCTGCTCGGCCAGGGTGAGGAAGTCGGCGTTGTTGCGCGAGAGCGCTTCCGACGCCAGCGACTTGAACGTCTCCGCCAGCCGCTCGCGCGCGGCCTCCAGCTGGGCGCGCTGCTCGGCGACGCTGCGCTCGATCTCGGCGGCGCGCGCTTCGGCGGCGGCGCGTCCGCGCTCGGACTCGACCTGGGCACGCCGCGCCTGCTCCGTCTCGGCCCTTGCGGCGGCGATCTGCGCGCGCAGCTCCAGGGCCACGGCGTCAGACGCGCCCCCCGCGGCGGGCGGCTTCGTCGTGGCGGCGCGCGCCAGCCAGCCGAGTACGGCGCCGGCCAGAAACCCCAACAGCGCAATCACCCAAACCGGTCCCAAAGTCACCCTTTCGCTTTTGCTTTGCCTGCCATCTTCTCTGTATCACATTGGGCGGCGACAAGCCAGAGATGGACGCGGTCGCCGGCGATCTCCGTTTCCTCACAGCCGGGAACTGTGCCGGCGCTGGCGCGGACGAGGGCGTTCGCCCCGCGTGGTTCGCGCCCACCCGTTACGCCGTGGTCGAGGGCGACGGGCCAGGGCGCCCGTCGCTACCGCCTGCAAATCCAGCGCGTGCCCAGCCCACAGGCACGCCGGAGTGCATCTTACAAAGCGCAGTCATGGCACAGAATCCCAGAGAGCAGCAGAAACCGGGGAGTGGCGGTTCGGCGTTCGGCGCGGTTTTCGCCCACTTTGCGCGCTGGGTAGCGCATGTGGCGGGGACGCCCTGGATGTTCGTGCTGGCCTCCGCCGTGGTGACGGTGTGGGCCTTCCTGGGGCCGCGCTTCCGCTACTCCGACACCTGGCAGCTGGTGATCAACACCGGCACGACGATCGTCACCTTCCTCATGGTTTTCGTCATTCAAAACACGCAGAACCGCGACTCGCGCGCGCTCCACCTCAAGCTGGACGAGGTCATACGCTCGATCCGCCACGCGCACAATGAATTGATCGATATCGAGAACCTGTCGGACGAAGAGTTAGGGCAGCTGGCGGAGCGCTACGAGAAGATCAGGGCCGAGTCGGAAGCGCGCAGGCAACGCCGCCGCCCGAAGCCGAGCGCGGCCTGAACTACCGCGGCTGACCGTCGCGCCGCGCAACCACCCCTTCGGTTGCCATGAGCCGCCGCGCCAGCAGCATGACCGTGCCCAGCAGGATTGCGGTAACGGTGGCGGCTATCGCCACTGGATGCGACGTGATCGCAAGCATCGAATACATCGGGCCCTCGCGTGTCCTGGGAGTCTGCCCTCACTTCGCGCATGCCCAATGCCATTGCGCCAAAAGGCAAAGCAGCTGAATTCAAAGCATTTGCCCGTTTTTGCACCGGGTGCGAGTGCAAGAAATTGCGCAATAAGGGTGAATGCCGTGCGTTAGGAAATCCGCGCGGCGCTCATGGCCGCTTGTACACCCGGCCGCCTTTCATCACGAACGCCGTTTTCTCCAGCAGGTTGACATCCGCTAGCGGATTGCCCGGCACGGCGATCACGTCGGCAAATTTCCCCGCTTCAAGCGTGCCAATGTCGCCCTGCATCTGCATCAGCTCGGCGGCGACGGTGGTTGCGGACCGCAGCGCCTGCAGCGGCGACATGCCGTACTTGACCATGA
The DNA here is from genome assembly GCA_035651995.1 of Terriglobales bacterium. Classification (NCBI taxonomy): domain Bacteria; kingdom Pseudomonadati; phylum Acidobacteriota; class Terriglobia; order Terriglobales; species Terriglobales bacterium. The sequence continues at coordinate 437,286 of DASRER010000002.1, forward strand.
GCGGAAATTCGCGCGCGGGCGAGATGTCCCACTCGAACGCGCCCACGTCGGTGCCGAAGGCGATTTTGACCCCCGCCCGCAGCGCCCGGGAAAACGTATCGCCGTGCACGCGCTGGCCTTGCGTTTCCACCGGCGTGCCGCCCGGGCCGGCCTTGAGTTCCGCGTCGTACTGCGCGACGTAGAGCGTCGGGACCAGATAGATGCCCTTGGCCGCCATGGTCTGTAAGTCTTCCGGCGCGATGTAGTTGCCGTGCTCGATGGTGTCCACGCCGGCGGTGACGGCGTTGTGCACGCCGTTGATGCCGGTGGCGTGCGCCGCCACGCGATGCCGCTGCCGATGGGTTTCGTCCACGATGGCGCGGAGTTCGTCGAGCGTGAAGGTGGGAATGTCTTCGATCACGCCCTGGTCGTTGATTCTTCCCCCGCGGTCGGCGTACACCTTGATCCAGTCGGCGCCGTGCGAGAGCTGCTCGCGCACCGCGACGCGGCCGCCCTCGGGACCGTCGACCGTTTGCACGCCGATGGGCACGCGCACGTCCCACGCATACGCCGGCGCCAGCGGATAGGCGCCGGTCACGTCCATGGCGCGCGTGGCCACCTGCATGCGCGGGCCGGGAATGATGCCCTGGCGAATCGCGTCGCGCAGATCGGCGTCGGCGTAGCCCGCGCCCTCCGTTTCCAGGTCGCGGATGGTAGTGAATCCCCAGTCGAGCGACGCGCGCGCCGCGGCCGCCGCTTCCAGCGCGCGAAACGCCACCGACTGCTTCAGCAACTGCGCGTCGTACTGGCCGGGGATGCGGTCGCCCTGGAGAAATGTGTGCGTGTGCGTGTCAATCAGGCCGGGAAGGCAGGTTTGGTTCGCGAGTCTGATGACTTGCGCGCCGGCCGGCGCTGCCGCCGCGGCGCCCACTTCCTTGATCCGCTCTCCTTCAATGACGACGCGCACATTCTGCCGCACGCCGTCGCTCTCGCCGTCCCACAGCGCGCCGCATTCGAGCACCACCGTGCCGGCCGGCGCCGGCGCCAGCTTCACCGGACGCGGCACGCCCGCGCCCAGCCCGCCTTCGCGCTGCACGTTCTGGGCGAGCGCGACCGACGCCACCAGCAACAGAGAGGCGAGTATGCGCATCAGTCACCTCAGGTCAGTCGAGGAGTGTAGCAAAGTCAAAACCGTTCACACGAAGGACACGATGGTCACACGAAGGTCGGCGTGCGCGGAACCCCTGCTGGGCAACCGCGCCCTTTGAGCCTGCTTGTCTCCATTGTGTGAAAGCTCTTCGGTTTTCTCCGCGTCTCGGCGCGGTTCAATCACTCTTCGCGCACCACCGCAAACTCCCCCGGCTCATCCACGAACTTCCGGCCCTTGCGCTCGGCGCCGAAGGCGAGGATGAGCGCGATCATCGAGATGGTGACCAGCTCGAAGGTCGCCAGCGCCCCGCGGTAGCCGAGATGGTCGCGCAGGGCGTACTCGATCGTGTTCGTCGGCGCCGCGACCAGGATGCCCATCTGGTACGCGAGTCCCGGCGCCAGGCCGCGCGCGGCGTCGGGCGCCAGTTCGTTCAGGTGCGCCGGGATGATGCCCCAGGCGCCCTGCACGCCCGCCTGCATCAGAAACGAGCCGGCCGCAACCCGCGGCGTCGAGTTGCCGAATGCCCAGAGTGGCATGACCGCAAGGCAGAGGCAGAGCGCCAGCATCATGCTGCGGCGGCGGCCCACGATCTCTGAGAGGTGTCCGAAGATGATCGCGCCGACGACCGCGCCGATGGTGTAGAGGACGGCGATGTCGGAAACCGTTTTCGGCGCCACACGCACTTCGCTCTTGAGGAAGTCGGGATACAGGTCCTGCGTGCCGTGCGAGAGACACATCATGAAGGTCATCAGCAGCACCAGGTAGGCGAAGCTCTTCCAGTGCGCGCCCAGCGTTTTCACGATCGCGCTGGTTGACGGCGCGCGGTGCTGCTTCCACGCCTCGCTCTCCGGCACTTGCGAGCGGATGTAGAGCGCCAGCAGCGCCGGCAGTCCCCCGATCCAGAACATGGCGCGCCAGCCCAGCGCGGGCAGCACAAAGCGCGCCGCCACCGCCGCCAGCAGATTTCCGATTGAATACCCGCTCTGCAAAATGCCGCTGAGCACGCCGCGCCACTTGCGCGGCGCCATCTCCATCGCCAGCGACGCGCCCACGCCCCACTCGCCGCCCATGCCGATGCCGTAGAGCGTGCGCAGGATGAAAAACGTCGCATAGTTCGGCGCGAACCCGCAAAGCAGCTCGACCAGAGAGAAGAAGACCACGTTCGCCATCAGCGGCACGCGGCGTCCGTAGCGGTCGGCGAGCAGGCCGAAGATGAGCGCCCCCACGGGACGCGTTGCCAGCGTGGCGGTGAGCGTCCACACGATCGCCGCCTTGGTCACCTGGAACTGCGCGGCCAGAATGTCCACCAGGAAGACGACGACGAAGAAGTCGAAGGCGTCTAGCGTCCAGCCGAGAAAGCCGGCGGTCACGGCATGCCACTGCTGTTTCCTGGTGGGCGGGGAGGAAGGAACCGGCATCGGTGGCAGTGTAACTTGTGGCCCGATGTTTTTCTTAGATCCCGAGGAGCATAGCGACGAGGGACCCCTACCTGACCCGTGCTTACCGGGAGCAACAGGGGTCCCTCGCTTCGCTCGGAATCAAACTGCTTTACTCCGTGTTGTACACCCCCAGCAAGCGCGTCGCGCTCACCGCGTACTCGGCGCGCGTAACGTTGTTGAGCGGCTTGAAGGTGGCGTGCACCACCGGTTGCAGGTCGAACGGCCCCTGCGTCACGGTGAAGTACGCGTTCATCAGGTTGAGGTCGAGCGCCAGTTGCACGTATCCGGCGAGGCCGGCAGGGATGCTGCCCGCGTCCTCGATCGGAATGCGCTGCGCCTGGTAGACGACCGTCACCTGCTGCCCGTTGAGCTGCAGCGCCTGGCCCTCCAGGCCCAGGCTCTGCACCAGCGAGTAGGCGAGCTGCGCGCGGCTCACGTTGCCCTTGGGCGAGAACACGCCGGGGCTGGTTGCCGGCTCCACGCCGCGCGCGCTGAAGAACATGTCGCGCAGGGCCGCGCCCTTCACCGCCGCCGACTCGGCGAATTCGGTCTGCGCCGCGGTCACGTCGGCGAACGTGCGCGTGCCGTCAACCGGCAGGAACTGCCGCGTCGCCGCGCCCATGGTGAGGTAGTTGGCCATGTCGATGCGGGCGAGGTTGCTGTTCGGCTGGAAGCTGCCGCCGCCCACGCCGTCCACCAGCCGCTCCGACACGGCAACCTTGATGGCGCTGGCCGCCGGGCTCTTGCCGATATCGTTCAGCCCGGTCACCGCGCCGGCGGTAATGGTGTAGATCGATCCGGTCACCGTTTCAGGAACCGTGGAGACGTCGTTGCCCTGCACGCCAACCAGCGCGCGCAGATAGACGGTCCAGGTCCCCGGCGCCGGCGCATCCACTACCACCGAACGTCCGGTAAAGACGGTGAATGCCACCGGGACGGCGGACTCATACTCGGCGCCGTCGGGCGCGATCAGGAACAGGTCAATGGGATTACCCGTGTCCTGCACGCCGTTCTGCACGCCGAGCGCCTGTATGTTCACCGCCAGCTGTTCGGTGTTGGCGCCCACCTGGAAGGTGTATTTGTTGCCGGTCGGCGCCTGGGAGATGACCGGGTTGTAGTCAACGGTGAAATTCGATTTGGTGGTGGTCGCTACTACGTTGCTGTTGAAGGTGCGCAGCGCGTTCACCGTCTTGCCGTATCCGCGGGTAGAGACCGCGGCGCGGTCCACGGCCGCATACGCGTTCACCATGCCCGCGCCTGCTTCCCACGCCGCCCGCCCGGGAATGTTGGTCGCGGTCTGCTGCAGAATGCTTTTCACGTCAAGCGGACCCAGCTTCGGATTTGCCTGCAGCATCAGCGCAATGACGCCTGCCACGTGCGGCGTGGCCTGCGAGGTGCCGGTGAGCACGGTGTAGAAGGGCAGGTACGCCGGTTCGATGCGGTTCGCGTCTTCCTGCGGCCCGGCGTCGCCGGCGATCAACGAATTCGTCTCCCCGCTGGCGCGCACCGAGATGATGAAGCGCCCGGGAGCGCCGATGGTGGGCTGGTTCAGCACGGTCCAGGTTTCACCGTCTTCGACGATGGTTTGTTTGTCGCCGTCAACGCCGCGCGAGGAGAAGTCGGTGAGGCGGCCCTGCTTGTCGGTCGCCGCCACGCCGATCACCCAGGGCAGCTTGGCGTAGGGGTTCAGCGTGTCGAGTCCCGGACCGTCATTGCCGGCGGCGAACACTACGGCGATGCCGCGCTTGTACGCCTTGTAAGTTGCGACCACCAGCGGATCGTCCGGATCAACCGTGGGATCGCTGGTCCCGAATGAGTTCGTGATGACGCGAATGTTGTAGGTCGCCTGGTTGGTGACGGCGTAGTCAAATCCGCCCACTCCGTCGAGCACGAAGATCACCAGTCCCGACCCGTAGCCCACGATCTTCGCGCCGGGCGCCGCGCCGGCGTATTTGCCCCCGGAGCGCGCGCCGTTTCCGCCCACCGTTCCCGCCACGTGCGTGCCGTGGCCGGCGGTGTCGGTGTCAGGCTGGTTCTCCAGATAGGTGATGGGCGCCATGTCGTTGACCGCGTGAAGATTGGTTGCGCCCTGGACGTTCTGCACAACGTGCGTCGGATACTGCAGGTCCGCGCTGGTCCCGTCGATGCCCGTGTCGTTCACCACCACTCCGACTCCGGTCCCCAGGTACGGCAAGCCGTTATTGCGCGCAATCATGACGGGGTCGGTTTGCAGCTTCTGCACACCGGTCACCGCCGTGGTTTCGTAGTTGAACCAGGTGAGCTTCTTGTTGGCCCACAGCGAGCGCACGCCAGCCATCCGGGCCAGCGCCTGGATTTGCGCCGGCGTGGCGAGCACGCCCGCGATGGGCAGCGAGCGCATGGCCACGCCGTTGCTGATGCCCAGCGACCTGAGCGCGGACATCTGCGAATCGCTGATCGTGTCGCCCTGGAAAGTGACGATGACTTCAAGCTTGTCGGTGGAGGACGCGGAGGCGAGTTGCTGGTCCAGTCCGCCGCCGAGTTTCGCGGTCTGGGCAAACGAACTGAATGCGAACAGAACAAGGAAAACGGCTGCCGCGGTCCTCCCTGTCCGTGCGGCGTTGCGGGGAAACGGGAATGTGCTCATCAGCGTTGCTTCTCCTTTGGCGCCAGGGCGCACAAGGGCCTCGGCGCCGGATGTGCGTTTTTCCGTGCCTCCGGCGCATCCGCTCAGCGGTGCGCCGGTGTGAAGTGTTGGTGGCAAAGCAAGGGGCCCAGACGAAACGGCGGAAGCGATGCAGCGCCGGGCGCTCAGGCGCCAGGACAAGTCGTATGACGACGACCTGCTGTGCCCGATGCCACCACCAGATGCATGCTTCTCCCCCGAGGGTTGCACATGGCGAGACAATCTCGTGCGACGGCACGGACGCCGGCCCGTCGCGGCGCCGCGCACTTGTCATTCAGCTTTTCGGAAATTGAACCGGGAATTTTGAAAAGTGACCTGCGCGTTCAGGCCGTGCGCCGCGCCAGCATCGTCGCCAGTCTCCTGTCCATGGCCACGGCCGCTTTGCGCGCTGCCGCCAGCGCCGTCACCACCAGGTCGGCGCCGCGCACGTCGTCACCGGCGGCGTAAATCTCTTCGCGCGAGGTCTGCCCCGTCTCCTCGCTCTGCACGATGACCGAGCCCCAGGGCGTGGTCCTCAGCTCGGGCGTGGTCTCCGGGATTTCCGTGTCCACGTTGTAGCCGATGGCCAGCGCCACCGTGTCGCACGGCAGGATGAAGTTCGATCCCTCGATCGGCACGGGCGACCGCCGGCCCTTGGCGTCGGGCTCGCCCAGTTGCATGCGCACGCACTCGGCCGCCTTCACCGCTCCCGCTTCGTCGCCGAGGAAGCGAATCGGGAGCGTGAGGTACTCGAAGATCACGCCCTCCTCGCGCGCGTGGATGCGCTCTTCCATGCGGCCCAGCATCTCGGCTTCGGTGCGGCGGTAGAGGCAGTACACCTTGCCGTCGGGATTCAGGCGGCGCGCGGTGCGCACGCAGTCCATCCCGGTATCGCCGCCGCCGACCACGATGGTCACGGCGCCGGTATGCGGGCGGAAATCCCCGCTGCCATTCGCGCTGGCGTTCCGCATCGACGGCGGCAGAAACTCGGGAGGCAGGTTCCCGCGCACCAGGTACTCGGTGGCCTGGTAAACGTGGCGCAGGTGCTCGCCCTCGATCTTCATCTCGCCGCCCTTCACCGCCCCGTAGCCGAGGAACATGAGGTCGAAGCCGCGCTCGGGTGCGCCCACGATTCCCGTCTGCGGGTGCAGCAGCGCTTCCACCGGATGGTCGCGCCCAACGTGGTAGTCGCAGATGAAGCGGATTCCCAGGCCCTCGAGGTAGCGCAGCTTTTCGAAGACCATCTCCTTGTCGAGCTTGAAATTCGGGATGCCGTAGAGCAGCAGTCCGCCCGGCACCGGCCAGGCGTCGTAAACCACCACGTCGTGCCCGCGCACGGCAAGCTCTTCGGCGACCGCCAGGCCGGCAGGCCCGGCGCCGACCACGGCAACGTACATCCCGCTGCGCGGCGCGCGCTGGCGCGGCGGATATCCGTAGTTTTGCCTGACGTGGTCCACAACAAACGCTTCCAGCTTCCCGATCGTCACCGGCGCTTTATGCGCCGCCACCACGCACGCGCCTTCGCAGAGTTTCTCCTGCGGACAGATGCGCCCGCACACGTCGGGCATGTTGGAAGTTTCCAGGAATTTTTCCGCGGCGCCGACCACGTCGCCTTCGCCCAGCAGGAAGAAGGCGCCGGGAATGTCGTTGTGCAGCGGGCAGGCCTGCATGCAGGGCGCGTGCTCGCAGAGCAGGCAGCGCTGCGCCTCGATCACCGCCATCTCGATGGTGTAGGGCTGGTAGACCTCGTTCCAGTTGTGTACGCGTTCGCCGGCGTCCTGCTTCTCCGGCTTGAGGACGTCGATGTCGTAGCGCTGGCGGCGGTTCAGCATCCGCTCAAGTCCGATGCAGCAACCGGGCCCCGGGACTGCCCGGCAGGCGTGCGCCCCACGCGCACGCGTCAGGATGGGAATAGGCTAGCTTGGTTGGATGCGGCCCGGCAAGGGCAGCCGAATTCGAGCCAATACCGGCAACGGCAGACGTCCGGGGCGCCAATCCTGCGCGCGAGGCCCTGGGGAAAAAAGAACGCCAACGGCGTCAGCGATCCTGCAGCAGTCCATGAAATGCGTCCCGGACGCCTGTCGCTGCCAAGTCGAACCTCGCACCATCAGCGGAGCTCGTCAATGCGTAGCCACTCCTAAGCACGGCAACAATGATCGGGCGATGTGGGTTGACACTATTACACTGACAAGTGTATGGGTCGCACTCAAGGCAACCTACAATGTCATAACAAGGATCGGCACCACACAAGTCCGCTGGATCGTGCTCTACTTTGCGATCACTTCGCCTTTTCTTGCGCGCTTACCTTCTCCTTAACCGATTTGGTAAGAGAAGTTGTGCCCGGACCACACGGCTGCCCACGAACTTTGCGGTTCGGCGTCATGCATGAGGCTACATCTCCGTCCACGCAGTAAACACCCGCCTCAAATCCCAGAATACCGAAGCGCCCGCGTACATCTTTATTGACTAGCCCCAAGAAAACTACATAACTCTTTTGGCGCTCCAGTGGAGGGAACCAGGGCGTCTCCAGTGCGATAGGCTTCCCCTTGTACTGGAGCGCGCCCCCCACCTTCGATATGGTGATTGGGGACTTCGTGTTACCAAGAAGCCCGCCTGGATCCTTAAGGACCTCCCCTATGCGAGCTTGGTAATCGGTTATGACGAAATGCTCATCTGGTGATAACTTACTTTCCTCGCTGAGAACCGTTACTCGAGCGATTACTTCCGAGTCCTGGATAATCTCGTCCCAGTCTTCAATAGAAAGGTTTTCCGGCAGCGCGATGTCGCGAACACGGCCATCGCGTTCGGCGCGTTCGGTTAGCGTGGGGGAATGGACCTGCCCCGTCGCGGCACTAGCCAGCATTATTGCGATTGATACTATGATGAGTTTTTGCACGACGCCTCCGCGCTAAGCACAACCTTGCGATGGACTACTATATTTAACTACTCGCGTTGCGCGAGCAAAAGTACTCCTGCTCGGTCGCCCGTCAAGCGCAGGCGAGTCTAGGACGGCCCGAGGTCAGCCTACCCTGTTGGAGGCGGCTCGGGCCCTCAGGGGAGCGGCCGTGTCCAGCGCGGGACCGGCTGAAGAGAGGCCTTGACTTTCTGTCCAAATTAGCTAAAATGTACAAAAAGCGCAGGATTGACATGGGACTCGGTGCCAAGCGAAATCGCCGGACACGCGGTCGCCAGCCGCATCGCGCCCTGACCGGGCGGGAGGGCGGCGCCTCGTACACGGCCACAGCCGCCAAGAACGAGTTTGGCCGCATGCTGGAGCAGGCCCTTCGGGGAGAGACCGTCGTGATCACCAAGCACCAGACACCCAAGGCGGTGCTCATGTCGATGGAGCAGTTCACCGCCCTCCGCCGTGCCCCTGAAGCGCAGCTCGAAGCGCTCAGCCGGGAATATGACGCGCTTCTGGCCCGCATGCAGTCGCCGCGCGCCGCCGCGCAATTGAGCGCCGCCTTCCATGCCACACCCGCGCAGCTGGGCAAAGCGGCCGTGGCCGCCGCGCGCAAGCGTGGCTGAGTCCGCTCCATCACCCTGCATCTACGTGCTCGCCGGGACCAACGGCGCGGGAAAGAGCAGCATCGCCGGCGCGATGTTCTCGCGGCGCGGGCCGGGATACTTCAATCCGGACGAGGCGGCCCGCAGAATTCGTGAGGAAAATCCCGCGTTCAGCCAGGAGGAAGCGAACAGCGCCGCGTGGAATCAGGGCAAGCGGCTACTAGAGCGCGCGATCGACGAGCGGCTGAATTTTGCATTTGAGACGACGCTTGGCGGCAACACCATCGTGGCGCTTCTCGAGCAGGCCCTGGCCACAGGGATCGAAGTGCGCATGTGGTACGCGGGCCTCAGCAGTCCCGACCTCCACATCGCGCGCGTGCGTGCCCGCGTTGCCCGCGGTGGTCACGACATTCCGGAAGATCGAATTCGCGAGCGCTATCACCGCAGCCGGCTGAATCTCATCCGTCTGTTGCCGCAGCTTACCGAACTGCTCGTCTATGACAACAGCTACGACGCCGATCCGGCGGCCGGCGCGGTCCCCCGGCCGATGCTGGTCCTGCATGTACAACGCGGCAAATTGATCGAGTCGTGCGAGCCTGCCGAGGCGCCCGAATGGACAAAGCCTGTCCTTCTCGCAGCGTTCAATCTGAAGTAGCGTTGGAACGCGCACGCGACGTTTACTGCGCAAGAGACGACCCACGTTATCGCCGCAAACAACGCGGCGCGACGTGGGGCGCCATCCCAACAAGATCGGCCGCTCCCCTCTCGAGAAGCGGCCGAGTACGGCCTCAGTGTCCCGGCGCGTTCTGCTTCGTCTTGTCGCAGACGCCGGTCGCCGGCTGCGCGGGCAGTGGCGGCGGCGTGAGCAAGGCCGGGTTGCTGAAGTCGAAGAACTCGGTCATGTCGTCGGCGCTGGCGTCACGCATGGTCAGCGGGCCGACTCCAAAACGGGTCTCGATCAGCTTCAGGATCGAGCCGACGTCGCGCACCCGGTGCGACACAAAGTGCGGCCGGATCCACGGCGAGACGATGATGAACGGCACGCGGAAGCCGGTCAGGTCGAAGTTCGCCGCGATGTCGGTCGAGTTCAGCTTGGGGGCGATGTTGTCGGGCTTGGGCATGGGCTGCGGCGGCACGTGGTCGTAGAGCCCGCCGCCTTCGTCGAACGCCAGGATGAACGCCGACGATCCCCAGGTGGGGCTGGCCATGAGCGCGTCCAGGATCTGCTTCACCTTGGCCGAGCCCTTCTGGATGTTGTTCAGCGGGTGCTCGTCGAGGCCCGTCTGGCTGCCGCGCTCGATGAAGATCACCGAAGGCAGCGTGCTCGGGTTCTGAATGTCGGTGAAGAACTTGGAGATGTTGTAGACCTTCCCCTGGTCCTTGCCCCAGATCGAGAACTGCGCCAGGAAAACGCTGCTGTCCAGGTAGTAGTAGCGCCAGGAAACACCGGCGTTGTCGAGCGCCTCGAAGATCGTCTTCTGCGTGAAGCCGCCGCTGGGCGGCGTCACCGGCCGCACGTTGCCGAACGACGTTCCGGTGAACATATACATGCGGTTCGGAATCGTGTTCGAGAGCAGCGGCGAGAAGAACCGGTCGCTGGTGGCGAACTGGAACGCCAGTTCGTAGTAGTACGGCAGGTCGGTCCAGTCGTAGTAACCCATGGCGCGCGTGCCGTCGGGATCGATCGAACTGGGCGCCGATCCGGTGGTCAGCATGAAGCGGTCCATCAGGAACTTCGTGCTCGAACTCATGTTCGTGTACGTCGTCCCGGTGATGTGCGCGTCGTAGTGGCTCTCATTCCAGCTCGGACTCAGATTGTCGGTGCACACCGTTTGGTAGTGGTACGGCGAGACGAGATGTCCGGCGCGGTCTTTGAACTGTACGTTCAGCGGCAGCTCGTCGAACTGGTCGTTGAAGCCGCGGTCGCGGCGGTATTGGCCCATGCGTCCGAAGTAGTTGTCGAACGAGCGGTTCTCCTGGAGCATGAAGAAAATGTGCTTGATGCTGGAAAGCCCGCCACCACCCGGCGGCGGGGGAGGCGGCGGAGGCGGCGGCGGTCCGGAGGTGACCGTCACATAGATCGTCTGCTTGAATACACGGCTGGCCGTATCCAGGCCCTGCACGGTGAGGCGGCGCGTGCCGGCGTTGGCGTTGATGCTGGTGTCGAGGCTGCTGGCCGCGATCTCGTACACCTTCACCCCGTCCAGATAAACCTGCAGCACGCGGATCGGCTTGGAGTCGTTGGCGCCGGCCACCACGTGGATGGGCGAACTCACCGTGGCGCCGTTCGCCGGCGTGCAGATAGTTACCGATGGGTCAATCGAGCTTTGCGGGCAGGGCGCGGCGAAAACGCGCGCCGATCCGGCCGGCAAAAGCGCGCAAAGAAGAACCAGGCCGCCCAAAAGCCGCGGCAGACAGCGTCTTTCCAGGGAGCAAGGGTGAGCAGTCATCTGGGTCCCGGGGGCCGCCCGAAGCGTCGGAGTGGCTCTGTTTCCGGCAGCACAATTGCGGCCATTCTCGCGGTATCTCTGAATATGTACTTAGTAGTTACTAGTCTCTCTGATTGCGCAACACAGCACTTGACCGCGTCCGCGGCCTTCTCTCGCCCCCACGCACTTTGAGGCGTTTCTCTGGCCACCACGCGACCCAGAGTGGGAACAGGCGTTCCACGGCGAAGCGAAGTGGAATAGAAGTGAAATAATGGGGCCGTGCAGGAGTTTTCCCAGTTTGTGCGCAATGCCGCGCTGGCCGCCGGTTTCGACCTGGCCGGCATTGCCGCAGTCGAGGACAGCAACTTCCCTGAGCTGGCCCGCTTTCCCGAGTGGATTGCCAGCGGCCACGCCGCCGAGATGGAATATTTGAAGTCGCGCGACGAGCACGGCCGGCTGCGCCGCGCCGCCCTGCGCAACGCCGTGCCGTGGGCCCGCTCGGTCATCGTCTGCGCCAGGAGCTACGACACCGCCCATCCCCTCTCGACCGAGTGCAACCACCCCGGCCGCGGCTGGATCTCACGCTACGCCTGGTCGAGCGACGATTATCACGATTCGATGCTGGCTCGCCTGCGTCAGGTCGAGGCACGGATACGCGAAGCACACGCCGCGCAACAGCCGCAACCGAACGCCCCGCTCCAGACGCGCTGCTACGTTGACACCGGGCCGCTGGTTGAGCGCGTCTACGCCCGCCACGCCGGCATCGGATGGATCGGCAAGAACACTTGCGTCATCAACCAGCGGCAAGGTTCATTCATCTTCCTGGGCGTGATTCTGACTTCGCTCGACCTCGAGCCCTCGCTGCCCGCCGCCGACCGCTGCGGAACCTGCACGCGCTGCATCGATGCCTGCCCGACGCAGGCGATTGTCGCGCCCGGCGAACTTGATTCGCGGCTCTGCATCGCCTATCTCACCATCGAAAAACGCGGCCCGATTCCCGAAGAACTCCGCCCCGGCATCGGGCGGCACGTCGTCGGCTGCGACATCTGCCAGGATGTTTGCCCATGGAACGTCAAGGCGCGCCGCGACAACCGCGCCGGGCTTCCAGCCGCCGCGCGGCCTGAGCTGGTGAATCCCGCCCTCGAATGGCTGGCGGCGCTCGACGATGAAGGGCTCCAGCGACTGCTACGTCGCTCGCCGCTGGCCCGCGCCAAGCGCAAGGGAATTCGCCGCAACCTCGCCGTCGCCATGGGCAACAGTCGGGACCGGCGCTTCGCACCGGCGCTGGAAAAGCTGGCCGAGGATGGCGATCCCGTGGTCGCCGAGCACGCCCGCTGGGCGCTGGCCAGACTTGGGTAAGTCGGTCAGTCGGTCAGCCAAGCCCACACGGCCGGCTGACTGACTGACTGACTGACTGACTGACTGACGAACTCCATCCTGACCGCTGGTCATTTTTCTCCCATGCCCGAGCACTTTCTACACACCTGATTCTTAATCAAGTCTAATGAAATCATCAGGTTAGCTTTGGAACGAGCCCTGCTTTTATACCCGGCTGTTGGGAGGAAACCATGAAACCCAGGTTGATGCGCACCGTAATCGCAACCTCTTTGCTGACCGCGCTGCTGGGAACGGCGCTGGCGATGTACGTGCCGCGTCTCTCCGACAATCTCACGGCCAGCAATGGGCCGGTCACTTTGCAGCCCACGCAGACGGCCGTGGCGCAGAATGCCGCCCCGGCGCAACCGGTCCGGCGCGCTCGCCGCACCTACGGCAACAACGCGTACAGCGACTCGAACTACTCGAACCAGGCTTACGCGAATGACGTGCAGCGCGACGCCTACGGCGAGCCGGTCCGCCGCAGCCGCTCCACGCGTGACTCAGTCCTGATCGTGGCCGGATCGGCCGGCGCCGGCGCGGCCATCGGCGCGCTCGCTGGCGGCGGCAAGGGCGCAGCCATCGGCGCACTCGCCGGCGGCGTGGGCGGCCTAGTCTATGACCGGATCACCGCACACAAGTAAGCGCGCTCTTCGAAACTCAGAGGCCCGGACCCCGGTCCGGGCCTTTTCTTCTTGCGACCATCCTTCGTAACCGCGGAGACACGGAGCCGCGGAGAAGACCAATCGCAAATTCCTTCTTTGTTTTTCTCCGCGCCTCAGCGTCTCCGCGGTTAGGCGTGTCGCCTTGGCGCTGTGGCGATTTACACTGAATCACGCATGCCCGAAGGCGTCGCGCATATCACCGACTTCCCTGCCGCCTGGCCGGGCCGCGCGGCCGGCGTGTGCCGCCAGCTCGAGGCCGGCGCCATCCTTTATCTCACCGGCATTCCCTTCGACTTCCCTCAGGCGGACATCGACTTCCTGCTCTCGCAGCGGCGCGGCGAGTCGCGCATTCACAAGAACGTCTCGTACCGCCCCGCCCAGGACGTGCTGCGCGGCGCCGGCGTTGAGGGTGATGACCTGGCCCGCCTGCACGCGGTGATGCGCGGCTACTCCAGGGCCGTGGCCGAGTTCACCGCGCGCCTGCTCGCGCCCTACGCCGGCCGCTGGACTCTGGACTACGCCAGCTTCCGTCCGCTGGAGGAAGAAGGACGCGGCCTGCCGCTGCACAAGCGCAACGACCTGCTGCACGTCGACGCCTTCCCCAGCCGCCCCACGCGCGGCGCCCGCATCCTGCGCGTGTTCACCAACATCGGTCCCAGGCCGCGCGTGTGGCTCACCGCCCAGCGTTTCCCGGAGCTGGCGCGCGAGTTCGCCGAGAGCGCCGGTCTGCGCCGCTTCGCCGACTCCGGCGCCGGGGCCCTGGCGCCGCTGCAACGCGCGCTGCGCGCCCTTGGCCTGCCGGTCACCGAGCGCAGCGCCTACGACCGCTTCATGCTGCGCTTCCACGACTGGCTGAAGGAGAACTCGGCCTTCCAGGCGCGGCCGTCGAAGATCAGGACTGAATTCCCTCCGCTCTCCACGTGGCTCGTAATGACCGACACCGTCCCCCACGCTGTCCTTTCCGGACAGTACGCGCTCGAGCAGACGTTCATCGTGCCCGTGGACGCGTTGCAGGCGCCCGAGTCGGCGCCCATCAGAGTGCTCGAGAAAATCGCCGGACGCGCGATGGCTTGACAGCGGCACTCAGCATTCAGCCCAGCAACCACTGCCGAATTGCGGAACTGCCGAATTTGAAAGGCGATGTGCGCGCGGCAGGTTTTTCAATTCGGCAATTCCGCGCTTCGGCAATTCGGCGATTGGTGGGGGCTGAATGCTAAGTGCTGACTGCTGAGTGCTGCTCTTCAACAAAAAACCCTCTCACTTCCGCGAGAGGGCTAAAGAATGGCTCGGCGTTACGTTCGTTCGGCTAGACGCGCACCACGTTCGCCGCCTGGAAACCTTTCGGTCCCTTCAGCAGGTCGAATTCCACGGTCTCGCCCTCGTTCAGGGAGCGATAACCGTTCTCCTGTATGGCGGAGAAGTGCACGAACACGTCTTCGCCGGAGGAACGCTGGATAAAGCCATAGCCTTTGGCCCCGTTAAACCACTTCACTGTTCCCTTCTCTCTCACGAAATGGCTCCTTTCGCTTCTGGTTGGAAGGGTCCGACAGCGCGTGGCCGGCCGCGATCTGTCTCGGCCTGCCTGCTGCGCGTCGGACTGGTTAAACCCCTGCGGCGGTGCAAAACCAATGTCCCCGAAAACACGAAGGCCGCTCCGGTGGCCGCTGCACGCGATGGTCGCGCGATCCGGCGGCTCGCCGGGCGGCGCCGTCCTCCAGGCACGCTCTAATTTCTGCTGATTCCGCCAACACTGAACCCTGTTCCGCTCCGCCGGTTCTTTCGGCGAAACTCGCGCCGCCAATGGGCCGCGAGCAGCGCATCATATTCAGGAACACTGCTGCGCGCAAGAGATTTTGGGACGTGATCAGTTTGAGACGGATTGCGCCAGAGCAAGCTCGCGATCTGAGTGTGTGCCAGGGCGCCCCACGCTCACGCCGCGTTCCGTGCGGCGTCAACGCGGGGAGCGACCGCACAAGCGGAGACACACTTGGCGGCATTCATTCTTCATTTGGCATTCTTCACTCTGCATTTGCCGTTACCATGATCTTAGTGCCTCCTGCCTCGCCGCAACCCGCTCCCAACCAGCGCCGGCCTTGGCCGGGACTGCTGCCGCTGCTGGCCGGCGCGTTGCGTCGTCGTGGCCCTGCTACCATCCGCTACCTCACCCAGATCGAGGTCCACACCTTCGCGTTCTCGGTGGCGGCCAACGCCATCCTGTCGTTTTTCCCGTTTGTGCTGCTGCTGCTCACGCTCACGCGCAACGTCTTTCACTCGCCGGCCATGACCAACGTGGTGCTCGACCTGATGCGCGACAACCTGCCCACCGGCCAGGAATTCGTGGTGCGCAACGTGCGCTACCTGGCCGGCGCGCGCCGCGGCATCGAGATCGCCTCGCTGGCCATCTTGCTGATCACCTCCACCGGCGTGTTTCTACCGCTCGAAGTGGCGCTCAACCGCGTGTGGGGATTTCCGAAAAACCGCAGCTACCTGCTCAACCAGCTCGTCTCGCTCGGACTGGCCTTCGTCGCTGGACTGCTGGCGCTGCTCTCGGTGGCGCTCACCGCCGGCAATCAGCGCGCGCTGGTCTTTCTCATGGGTGGATACGAGGGTTTTCTGTTCCGCGTCGTCGCCTACCTGGTGATGAAGTTCATCGCCATTGTGGCCAGCATTGCCATCTTCTTCCTCATTTACTGGTTGCTGCCCAACGGCAAAGTCCCGCCGCGCGCGGTGGTCCCGGCGGCGATCATCGCCGGAATGCTGTGGGAACTCTCCAAGCACGCCTACATCGGGGCTCTGCCCTGGCTGAATTTTCAGGAGGTGTACGGCCCGTTTTCGATCTCGGTCACGCTCATGTTCTGGGCGTTCATCTCGGGGCTGATCTTGCTGGGTGGCGCGCACCTCTCGGCCGAGGAAAAACAAAGCTAACTTCGTGGCCTTCGCGCGGCCTTTGTGGCCTTTGGGGTTGGCTTTTGCTGTTGCCTTTCGTTACCCGATGACCCGATCCCTTCATCCTTCCCACACGAACGCATCGAACACGCGCTTCACGTCAAACCCGATGCGGTTGTAAAGCTCCACCGCGCGCGTGTTGGCCTGCGTGACGGTGAGCGAGAGCGCGGCGAAGGTCCGCCGCCGCAGCGCCGCGCACGTCGCCCCGATCAGCGCTTCGCCGATCTTCCGCCCGCGATGCTCGGGCAGCACGCACACCTGCGTCACGTGCCCCACGTCGCTCTTCACCCGCGAGCACAAAATGAGCCCCGCCTGGGTGCGCGTGGGCTTGTGAATCGCCACGAACGACGCGTCAGGATCAAACGTGCCGCAGCCCGGAAAGCGCACGATGTTGTTGAGGAAGCGCAGCGAGCCGCTCACCGTGCGGTACTGGTCGTTGATGTCGGAATCCACGTGCCCGCGATACGCGGACGTGATCAGCGTGGCCGCCGCCTGGAAGTCCTGCTCCGACCACTTGCGGATCTCGAACTCCGCCGGGGCGGTCGGCGGCACGCGCGGCGGCGCGCCTTCTCCGCGCAGCGGCAGCGCCATGAACAGGCGAGGATGCCGCCGGAATCCTTCGTTCAGAAATGGCTGCGACACCGCGCCGGTATCGTGCACCAGCAGTTGCGCCTCGATGCGATGGATGCCCGGCGACTGCTGCAGCGTCTCGATCACGTGCGCCAGCAGCTTGTGCTCGGTGAGCGGCCGCCCGTTGCCCGACGGACCGAGCTTGCCGTCGGTCACGAACATGTCGCCGATCACGCCCTTGCTGCCCTCGTACACGAAGAACGCGTACCCGAACACGCGGCGGCTGTCCACGGCGGCGTATCCGGGCAGAATCTTCGCGTCCACGTAGCGGAGAATCATCTCCGCCGAGCTGCTGTAGTCCCACGAGAGCAGGCGCGACCACACCTGCGACTCCTGGTCCAGCAGCGGACGCAAATCTCCGGACGAAAAATGCCTTAGGTCGAGTATTTCCACCGCTTGCCCCCGCGGGCAGCGGCCGCGCGAAAATTTCGCGGCCGTTCCGGCGCGCCGTAAGGGCCGCTTGCGCCCGCCGCGCGCCACACCCGCATGGATGGCCCACGCGCGCGCTTTTCTCAGTCTATGTCTGTGGAAACACCGAAGCAATCGGCGGGATGCGGCAAGGCACGCATCCGGCGAGGCACTTCCATCGCGGGTAAACCGGCGCTTGGCGGTTGGCCGTTGGCATTTTGCCACTTGGGAATTTGCTCTGCCGGAAACCGGTTTAGCCAGGAGCTAAGCGCCAAGCGCCAATTGCTTCTTTTTCAGTGCTGGTGCGCCGCCGAGCCCGGCGGACCGATCCAGTAGAACTCCAGTCCCTGCGGCAGGTACTCGCCGACGTGCGACACGCGCCGCCCCGCAAGCAGAATGTCGAGCTCCGGCTGCGAGCCCTCGCGCGCCACCAGCAAATGCTCGCCGGGAGGAATCTCGGCCCGATCGTAGCTGGCGATTTTCGCGTTGCGATAGAAGTTCAACCCGTACTCCACCTGGCGGCGCACGTGCAGCACCGCAATGGATTTCGCGCCCTGATCAATGTTGGTCAGCTCGCGCGCGACCGGGCGCGCCGACTGCGTCGCGTCAATCGCCGGCCCCGCCCAGCGCACCACCACCGCCAGCGCCACGACCACCGCTGCCAGCGTCGCGAAGCGCAGCATGCGCAAACCCTGGGCGCGCAGCGTGAAGAACACGCCCGACCACACGATGATCGCGGCCACCACCATCAACGCCAGCATTGGCGGACGGACCACCACGTGTCCGCGGGTCACCGCAGCGTAGGGCGCGGCGATGGCCAGCACGACAAGCGCAGCGCACAGCGCCGCGTGCAACGCCAGCACGCCGGTACGGCCGCGGCCCGATTCGCGCCCCCAGCGCTCAACTCGCAGCGCCATGAACATCGTCCAGCCGGGCACGGCCGGCAGAATGTATCCGGGAAGCTTCGACTTCGACAGCGAAAAGAAGACGACGGGCACGAGCGCCCAAACAAACAGCAGCAGTTCTGGATCGCGCGCTGCTTCCGCTTGGGGAGCGGCGGGCGCCCCCGCCCGCCGGCGCTTCACGGCATCGACCATCGCGGCCACTGCGAACACCGTCCACGGCGCCAGGCACAGCAACAGCACAGGGACGTAATACCAAAAGGGCTGCGAGTGCCGGTAGAGGTCGGTCCCGAAGCGCTCCAGGTTGTGCTCGAGAAAGAAGACACGGAAGAACGTCCCGGTGCGCGCCTGCACGGCCGAGTACCAGGGCAGCGCCACCGCGCAGAACAGCGCGATGCCCGGCAGCCAAAGCGTGCGCCACACCAGCCGCCGCTCGCGACGCAGCACGGCAAAGATCACGATGATGATCGCGGCGAGCCCCGGCGCCACCGGCCCCTTGGCCAGCATGCCCAGCGCCATGAAGAAGTAGAACGCCGCCAGCCAGGTGCGTTTTTCGTGGCGCCGCCACGCCATCCACGCCAGCATTCCGAGGGTGAAATTCGCCGCCAGCAGCATGTCCGTGCCGGCGCCGTGCGCGAACCCGATCACCGCGACGGTGGACGCCGTCATCAGGGCCGCGTCCATGCCGGACGGCGAGTCGGAACGCTGCAGCTCGCCTTCCGATCGCCACACAGCCTCGCCCCGCACAAACAAATAAACTCCAAACACCATCACCGCCGCGCTGATCGCCGAAGGCAACCGCGCCGCCAGTTCGCTCACACCAAAGAGGCGATACGCCAGCATCGCCTCCCAGTAATAAAGGATGGGCTTCTCCAGCCACGGCTGGCCGTTCAGGATGGGGACGATCCACTCGCCGCGCGCCAGCATCTCGCGCGCGATCTGCGCGTAGCGCGGCTCGTCGGCGCCGGCCAGCCCGATGGCGCCCGCCCCGAAGACGAAGAAAAACGCGCAGAACGCCGCCAGCGTTCCCAGGTCGGTCCACAGGCTGCGCTTTTGCATGGAGTGATGCCGCTCAGGCTTTCGTCGCCGCCGGCGCCGCGCCGCGGCCGCGGCGTCCGCGCCACAGCGCATAGATGCTGATCGCCACCCAGGTCACTTCCAGCACCACGAAGCCGAGCTGAAACGGCTTGAAGGCAATGTAGGCCAGGATGCCCGAGCCGACGGCGTTGAGAATGTTGTACCAGGCGCCCGAGGAACTCATCCAACGGAACTGGTGTCCGGCGTATGCGATCAGGATCATGAGCGCGCCGGAGAACGACAGCAACTGCGTGCCGAGCGAGGGCTGCATGTCTTCATTCTAGCGGTGCTCGACTTGCGCGGCTTCGGCCGGTACCACAGTGATCACGCGACTTACGGTTTCGGCTCGATGACCTTGATCTCCTTAATCTCGGTGGCGAAGCGCCTGTACTCGCTGTAGAGAATGCCCAAGTCCAACCTCAGGTTCTCGAACAGGCCCGGATATTGCGCGCCGTTCGAATGGCGTTGCGCCCTTCCGTGCCCAGAGTGGGTTATAGTGGATGAAATCAGCGCTCCGCCCGCAAACCAAATCAGTGTCTGCCGCTTCCCAACCACAGCTTCAGCCCTCCGCCTCGGCATGGCTTGAAACCGCCGTGGGACGCCGCGTTCGGCTCGCCTTCCGCGCCGCGGCGCTGGTCATTGCGGGCCTTCAGGCCTGGATCGGCCGCCACGACGTGATGCTCGACGGTATTTCCTACCTCGATATCGCCCGCGCCGCTGCAAACGGCAATGTGAGCGCGCTGGCGAATTCCTACTGGAGTCCCGGTTATCCGGCGCTCACCGCGGTGGTGTTGCGCCTCTTTCACCCGCCGCTGCTTTCCATCTTCGTGGTGCCGCGCGCCCTGAATTTCGTTCTCTACTTCGCGCTGCTGGCCGCATTCGAGTTCTTCTGGCGCGAACTCGGCCGGCTGCGCCCGCCGCGGGACGGGTTCCCCGACTGGGCCTGGCACGTCTTCGGATACAGCCTGTTTCTGTGGATGTCGCTCTGGTGCATGGGCACGTGGTTCGTGGAAGCCAACATCCTGATGGAGGTTTTTCTCCTTCTCTCGGCGGCGCTGATGCTGAAGGTCCGCCGCACGATGCGCCTTGCCGACGGCGCGCTCTGGGGCGTCGCAATGGCCGCCGGGTATCTCGCCAAGGCCCCCATGTTCCCCGCGACCTTCGTCATGCTCGCCGTCGTATTGCTTGGCGCGCGGCGCACGATCCGGCGCGTTCTGCCGCGGCTTGCGGTCGCGGCCCTGGTGTTCGCGGCGATCAGCCTGCCCTGGGCCGCCGCGCTGCACGCCCGCTATCACCGCTGGACATTCGGCGACAGCGCCGCGCTGAACTACGCGTGGTACATCAACGGCGTGCGGATATGGTTCCACTGGCAGGGCGGACCTCCGGCCAGCGGCGTGCCGGCGCATCCCCCGCGCCAGCTTGCGGCGCAGCCGGAGACGTTCGAGTACGCGTCGCCGGTTCCCGGAACGCTCCCCATCTGGGACGATCCGGCGTACTGGTACGAGGGCGTGCGTCCGCACTTTGACCTGCGCCAGCAGCTTGAGACGCTCGTCTTCAACACCCGCGACATGCTGCCCCGGAGCCAGGTTGGCATTGTCGCAGCCTTCCTCCTGCTGGTTGTTTTTGCTGTGCGTGAGCGCAGGCTGCGGGCGATCTTTGCGGGCGCGTGGCCGGTGTGGATTGTCGGCGCGGCCGGTGTCGGCATGTTCGCCATCGTGCACGTCGAGGGACGCCACATTGCCGGCTTCCTGCTCCTGCTTTGGAGCGGGTTGTTCGCCGGAGTGCGCCTCGGCCCATCGGAGAATTCGCGGCGCGTGCTCATCGCGGCGGTCGTCATCGCGGCGCTCAGCTTCAATGCGCTGGCGATCGCCTCGGTCGCGCGCACACGCCGGCTTACCGCCGCTTCAGACCAGCGCTGGAGCCTGACGCAGCGCATGCCGGCGGCGCTGCAGCGAGCGCGGATCGCGCCCGGTGATCCCGTGGTTTCGCTCGGCGGCGAACTCTACTACTGGGCCCTGCCCGCCGGCGTCCGCATCGTGGCCGACATCTCTGCCGACGGCGTGCCGGCGTGGTGGAAGCTCGCTCCGCAAGAGCGCGACGAGTTGATCGCGAAGTTCAGGGCGTGCGGCGCCAGGGTGATCGTCGCCGGCCCCGGCGCGCTGCACGTCGGCCGGCTCGCGCGCGCCGACCTGGGCCAGTGGGAGCCGCTCGGTGATACGGGTTTCTTCGTTTTTCGCCTGAATTGATCGTTGTTTCTCGGCTCGCCGGTTCCCGGCGGGATGGTTCTTGCGGCCGGATCGGCTTGGCGCTTCACCGCCAAGTGCCAATTGCTCACTGCTACGTGCAGCTTCCCTGTTTTCTCGGCGGCGCGTTCGCCAGCGCCTGGCGTACCCGATCGGTGGCCTCGCTGAGCGGGCCGTCCAGCGAGAAGCCGCTGGCGCATTCGTGCCCGCCGCCGCCAAAGCCTTCCGCTACGGCCGCCACGTTGACGCGTCCCTTGCTGCGCAGGCTCACGCGCCAGCGCCCGTCACCCAGCTCGCGGAAGAAGACGGCGACTTCCACGCCGGCCACGCTGAGCGCGTAGTTCACCAGTCCTTCCGCGTCTTCGTCGAGAGCGTGGCAGCGCTCCATGTCGGCGCGCGTCACGTGCATGCACGTCACATTGTCGGAGCGATGCAAATTGTCGAGCGCCGCGCCCAGCAGCTTCATCTTCGAAAGCGGATTGGAGAAATACACGTTGCGCGCAATCAGCGCCGGGTTGGCGCCCAGCCGGACCAGTTCCTGCGCCAGCGCAAAGGTCCGCTCATTCGTGCCCGAATAGGCGAATGAACCGGTGTCGGTGAGCACGGCGGTGTAAAGGCAGGTGGCCACGTCGGCCGAGATCTTCACGCCGGCTTCGCATGCCAGCCGGTAAACCATCTCCGCGGTGGCACAGGCCGCGGGATCGATCCAGTTGATGTGCGCGAACGGCCGGGCGGTGGAGTGGTGGTCAATGTTGATGAGAAATTGCACTGCGGGATCCAGGCCTTCCAGCCGCGTGCGCTGCACGCTGTCGCATTCCAGGATGATGGCCGCCTCGTAGCGCCCGTTCACCGCGCCCGACTCGCGCACCTGGTCGGAAAACGGCAGCGGGCGGTAGATGACCGGGACAGGGTCGTGCATCACCACCTCGGCCTGCTTGCCCATGGCGCGGAGCACCTGGCAGCAGGCCAGCGCCGAGCCGATCGCGTCGCCGTCGGGACGCGCGTGCGAGGTCAGCAGGAAGTCGTCCCGCCGTTCGATTTGCCGGAGAACTTCTGTCAGCATCTTCGGGCCCCTGCGCCGGTCCGCCCCGCGCCGGACTCGCGCCTTGTTCCTGGTTCGCGCTCAGCGCTTGCGTTTGCCGGCGCGCCGGAGAAGTTCGTCAATTCTAGCGCCGCATTGTTGCGACCTGTCCAGTTCAAAAATTAATTCCGGTGATTGCCGCAGGCCAAGCCGCGCCACCAGTTCGCGGCGGATGTATCCCTTCGCCGCGCCCAAGCCGGCCAGCGCGCGCTCGCCCTCATCCTCTTCGCCGTGCACGGTCACGAACACCCGTACCGTCTTGCCGTCGCCGGAGAGATGGAAATCGCTCACCGAGACGCCCGCCACGCGCGGGTCGGAGAGCTCGCCCTCGACGATGCTGGTGACCTCCTCGCGCAGGGCCTCGGCCACGCGCGCACGATGATGCTGCTGTTGGCGATGTTCCATAGGCCCGCTGCTTGCTGCCGGCGGCCGGCTGCTCGCCTGGTTTGTTTTGGCCAGCGGCCGGCAGTAACAGCCCGCAGCGTGGCTAGTAGTATTCCACAAACGCGTCCACCACTTCGGCGCCGGCGTTGTTGGCCACGCGCGTGGCTTCGCGCTCCACTTTTTCCATGAGCCCGCGCAGGTAGTCGCGCGAGTCCGATATGCTGACCACCCCGATGGTGGCGCGCTGCCACGCATTGTCCGGCTCCAGTTCGGCGACCGAGACGTTGAAGCGCGCGCGCAGCTTGTCCTTGACCGAGCGCACCGCCTGCCGCTTGTCTTTCAGCGAGTGCGCCGCCTCGATGCGCAATTCGACCGTGAGGTGGGCAACCGGCATCAGAACAGCGTCAAAATGGGAACATGCGAATACTTCGCGAAATGTTCAATGCGGATCGCTTCGCGCCGAATCAATGCGTGCACCCGTGCTGTACTGCAGTTGCCGGTCCGCACGAGAACAATCGGAGGAAGGCTGAAACCCAGGGATGCGTGTTTGGGAATCCGGCGATCTTTGGTCACGATCACGAATCCCTGTTGCTTCGCATACTGCAGAACCAGAGCATCAGGCGACTCAGCCATGCCGAGTGAGAAAACATGCTGCGATCCGGGAGATCACTGAGGAGCTCGACTAACTCCGGCGAGACATTCTGATCGAACAGTAGCTTCAAGACGGCACGTACATGCTGCCACGGACCATCTCATTCACGAATGCAAGACTCGCCTGGATATCTTCGCGGGTCAGGTACGGAAAGTCGTGCAGGATTTCCTCAACTGTCATCCCCGATGCGAGGTAGTCGAGTACGTCGTACACCGTCATTCGCATCCCCCGGATGCACGGCTGCCCACCCATCTTATCGGGCTCGAACGTAATGACCTTCCGCCAGTCCACCGCCATACGCGCACATTCTCGCATGGAAAACCGCTACCTGACCAATCTATGCGATCGCTTCCGCCGCGATCCGCTCGGTGACGAACGCCTCGATCACGTCGCCAACCTTGACGTCGGCGTAGTTCTGGATCGAGATGCCGCACTCCAGGCCGTTGCGGACTTCGGCAACGTCTTCCTTGAAGCGGCGCAGCGACGCGACCTTGCCCTTGAACACCACCACGTTGTCGCGCAGCAGCCGGACTTCCGAATCGCGCTTGATCGAGCCGTCCTGCACGTAGCAGCCGGCGACCATGCCGACCTTGGGGATGCGGAACGTCTCGCGCACTTCGGCGCGGCCCTGGTAGGTCTCCCTGATGGTCGGTTCGAGCAGGCCCTGCATCGCCTTCTTCATCTCATCCTGCAGCTCGTAAATGATCGAGTGCAGGCGGATGTCGACCTTCTCCTGCTCGGCCAGCTCCTGCGCCTTCCGCTCCGGCCGCACGTTGAACCCGATGATAATCGCGTTCGACGCCGACGCCAGCAGCACGTCCGTCTCCGTGATGGCGCCCACCGACGCGTGCAGCAGCTTGATCTTCACCTTCTCGGTGGAGAGCTTGGTGAGCAGGTCTCCAAGAACTTCGATGGACCCCTGCACGTCGCCCTTCAGGATGATGGGCAGCTCTTTCACGCCGGCAGTCTTGATCTGCTCGGCCAGGCCTTCCAGCGATACGCGCGACGTCTTGGCCAGCGCCGCCTCGCGCGACTTCATCTCGCGATACTCGGAAATCTGCTTCGCCTTCTCGCGGTCCGCCACTACGAACTGGTCGCCGGCAGCGGGCAGCCCTTCGAGGCCGAGCAGTTCGACCGGCGTCGACGGCCCGGCTTCTTCCAGCGCCTGGCTGCGATCGTCGAACATGGCGCGCACGCGGCCATAGACGTTGCCGGCCACGAAGCTGTCGCCGGCGCGCAGCGTGCCGTTCTGGACCAGCACGGTGGCGACTGGCCCGCGTCCGCGATCGAGCTTGGCTTCCAGCACCGTGCCCGTGGCGGAGCGCTCCGGCGACGCCTTGAGCTCTTGCAGGTCGGCCACCAGGCAGATCATTTCCATCAGCAGGTTCAGGTTCGTCTTCTGTTTGGCGCTCACCTCGACGAACACCGTCGTGCCGCCCCAGTCTTCCGGCATCAGGCCGCGATCGGCGAGCTGCTTCTTCACGCGCTCGGGCATCGCGTCGGGCTTGTCGATCTTGTTCACCGCGACGATGATTGGCACATTCGCCGCCTTGGCGTGGTCAATGGCCTCCAGCGTCTGCGGCATCACCCCATCGTCGGCCGAGACGACCAGCACAACGATGTCTGTCACCTTGGCGCCCCGCGCGCGCATGCGCGTGAACGCTTCGTGACCCGGCGTATCAATAAACACGATCTGCCGGCCGTACGCCGGCGAATTCTTGTCCTGGATGGTGACCTTGTACGCGCCTATGTGCTGCGTAATGCCGCCCGCCTCGCCGCCGGCAACGTTCGTCGCGCGGATCGAATCGAGCAGCGTCGTCTTACCGTGGTCCACGTGGCCCATGATGGTGACCACCGGCGGACGCGGTCCGGCCGCCTGCGCCTCTTCGGTCGACTCGGCCTGCTGCGCCATCTCCTTTTCCGCCTGCTCTTCGAAGCTGACCACGTTGGTCTCGGCGCCGAAGAAGCGCGCCATCTCGCTGGCGAGCTCGGCATCGAGCGTCTGATTGATGGTGGCGAACACGCCTTTCGCGAGCAGCCGCGTGATCAGGTCCTTGCCGCGGATTTCCAGTTTCTCCGCCAGGTCCTTCACGCTGATGCCTTCGGTAATCGTGATGGCGCGCGTGATCGGCAGCGGCTCGGTGGAGAGCGAGAGCCGCGGCGGCGGAACGAAGCCCTTCATCGGCCCTTCCTTCACGCCGCGCGGAACGTAGCGCTGGCCCGGACGCCGCGAAGGCGCGCCCGGACGCCCCGCGGGACGCGCCGGCGACGGCGCCATCCCCGGGCCGCCCCCCATGGGACGCGGCGTGGTGGGATGCATCGGGCGCCGCTCGCCGGGACGCAGCGCCGGACGCGCGCCGGGCGCAGACGGCCGTGGACGCTGAAAAATCGGCTTGCCGGGCTCAGGACGTCCCGGCGCGCGCGCGATGGGCTGTCCCGGCGTCGTGCCTGGACGCCGCGCGATCGGCTGTCCCGGCTGCGGCGTGGGCGCCTGGTACACCGGACGCGGCCCGGTCTGCGGCACGATCACGCGCCGCGGCGGGGCCGCCGGGCTCGATGCTTCTGCTCGCGACCCCTCAACCGGGGCCGGCGGAGGCGCCTGCGGACGCACCGGCGCCGCCGGTGCTGCCGGCGCTGCGGAAACCGGTGCGGCGGACGCCGGTGCTGCCGGCGGCGCGCTCACCGGCGTTGCTGGCGCCGGCGGCTGTGCCGCCGCCGCGGGCGGCGCCGCCGGACGAATGACCGGCCGGGGCGCTAGGGGGGTCGCCGCTGGCGGAGCAGCAGCCGGACCAGCTGGTCGCGGCGCGGCCGGCGCCTGCTGGCTGATCACGCGCTGCACGTCGCCGGGACGCGAAATCTTGGAGAGGTCAATCTTGGTCTTGATTTCCGGCTCGCCGCCCCGCGAGGGCGCGCCCCGGCCGTCCCTGTCGCGCTCCGCCTGTTTCGCGAAGAACTGGCGCACCCGCTCGGCTTCATCCACCTCGATGGAGCTGGAGTGGGTCTTTTTCTCGGTCACACCGACCTGCGGCAGGACGTCAAGAATCGCCTTGCTCTTGACTTCCAGCTCGCGCGCCAGGTCGTTGATTCGGATCTTCGGCTGCATTCCCCGTTTTGTCCCTTCCGTCGAGTGCCGCTTACGTCTTCATCGCCGCCTCACGGACTTTGAGTTTTGCCGCTCTTTGAACGGCCCAATTCGCCGAACAAGTTCGTTCAGCTACTTTTTTTCTTCTGGGATCTGGTCCTCGTCGGGATGTTCGCCGTGGGTACTTACCTCGGCCACATCCGCCGGCGGAGCATTCTCCACGCCGGACACGCCCGCTGCTTCCAAATCCTGGCCTTCTTCCACCAATTCCTGCACGCTCTGGGACGCTTCGTCGGCCGCCTGGTCCAGCCCGGCCGTTGTGCCCGACATGCCTGCCGCGTTCGCTCCCTCGTCATCCACCGCCGGCTGCACACCGGCTGGCTGCTCCAGCGCCACCACCTGCGAAGGCGGGTCTTTCTCCGCCGGGCCCTCGCCCTCGGTGAGCACCGAATCTGTGGACGCCGCTTCCCCTGATTCCAGGCTGGAAAAGTAATTATTGACCGCGATACTGATTTTTTCCACCGTCTTGGGCCCGATGCCGGGTATCGCCTCCAGCTGCTCGGGCGTCATGTCCGCCAGCGACTCGACCGTCGTGATGCCGGCGGCGACCAGCTTCTCCATCACGCCTTCGCCCAGGTCAGGCACCTTCTCCAGCGGCGTCGAGGAGCCGACCAGCGCCTGCATCTGCTGCTCCACTTCCTGGCGCTTCTCTTCCTCGCTCTTGATGTCGATCTTCCAGCCCAGCAGCTTCGCCGCCAGGCGCACGTTCTGCCCCTTCTTGCCGATGGCGAGCGAGAGCTGCGTGTCGTCCACGATCACTTCCAGCTGTTTCTCCGCGCCGTCAACCACCGAGACGCGGCTGACCTTCGCCGGCTGCAGCGCCTTCTCGGCGAACGTGACCGGGTCTTCGTGGAACTCGATGATGTCGATCTTCTCGCCGCGCAGCTCGCGAATGATGCTCTGCACCCGCATGCCCTTCATGCCGACGCACGCGCCCACGGCGTCCACATCTTTGTCTTTTGACATGACGGCGATCTTGGTGCGCTCGCCGGCCTCGCGCGCAATGGCGCGGATCACCACCGTATTGTCGTAAATCTCGGGCACTTCGGTCTGGAACAGGTGCTGCACCAGCTCGGGCGCTGCGCGCGACACCACCACCTGCGGCCCCTTCGACGCCTTTTCCACCCGCGCGATCACCACGCGCACCCGCTCGCCCACGGCGAACGACTCCAGCCGCGACTGCTCCTTGCGCGGCATGCGCGCCTCCGCCTTGCCGATGTCGAAGATCACGTCCGGGCCTTCCACGCGCTTCACCGTGGCGTTCACGATCTCGTTCACGCGCCCGATGTACTCGTTGTAAACCGTGTCGCGCTCGGCCTCGCGCACTTTCTGGAAGATCACCTGCTTGGCCAGTTGCGCCGAAATCCGGCCCAGGCCCGTCGGGTTCGACATCTGGTGGCTGGCCCTCAGCCAGCGCACTTCGCCGCCCACTTCCACGTTGGGGTCCTCGCGCTTGGCCTCTTCCAGCGTGATCTGCGCGTTCGGGTCTTCCACCTGCTCGGGCGCTTCCACCACCGACTTGACGGCGTACACGTTGATCGTGCCCGTGTCGCGGTCGAGCACGGCGCGCATGTTCTCCTGCGTCTTGAGCGACTTGCGCGTCGCTATCACCATGGCGTCTTCGACGGCGCTGACCACGATCTGCGGATCAATGCCCTTCTCGCGGCTCAGTGCGTCAATGGTGTTGTACAGATCGCTTGCCATTTTTTTCGTTCTCAGTTCTCAGTTCCGAAGTTCTCAGTTCTCAGTTGGCCTTCGTGCCCTTCGTGCCCTTTGTGTTCCGCTTTTGACCTTGCTCTTGCCTTTGACTTTGCTCTTGCCAACGACCAACGACGAACGACCAACCGCTAGAACTCCGGCGCCAGGTTCGCCCGCTCAACGTTGCTCAATTCGATCTCAACCGTCGCCGCCGCCGCCTCGTCCTGCCTCGCCCCGAGGCCCTCGTCCGCGGCCTTGTCCTTTGACTTCTTCGCCTTCTTCTTCGATGCCGGCAGTTCCACCCGAAGCCGTCCGTCGGCGAACCCTGCCAGCCGCCCCTCGAAGTGCTTTTGCCCGTTCACCGGCTCCCGCGTAACCACGCGGACCTTGCTGCCGGTGAAGCGCTCGTAGTCCCGCGGCCGGACCAGCTTCCGGTCCAGCCCGGGCGACGAAACCTCCAGCGTGTACGCTCCCCCGGGTATCACGTCCTCCACATCCAGGATCGTGCTCACCTCGCGGCTCACGTTCTGGCAATCATCGAGCGTTACCCCGCCCTGCGATGCCGCCGCTCCGCCCTGCGCCGAACCGCCTTGTTCTCGGTACTCGCTACCCGGTACGCGGTGCTGGTTCTGCGGGTCCCGATCGAGCGTGATTCGCAGCGTCCGCGCCTTGCCCCCGCCGCGCAGCTCCACGCTGACCACTTCCAGCCCGTATGTGGCGGCTACCCGTTCAGCAATCCCGCGTACGAGCTCCTCCGCCGGCGTCATTTCTGTTCAAAAATAAAGTGGGCTCTCGCCCACTGGTGTGCTTCGCCACAGAAACAACCTGCACCACAGCTACCAAGGACTAATATACGCTCTGCCCGAAAAAAAGACAAACGTCCAAGCTGTTGCCGCACAAACACTTACCACCCATCGAGGGCATCCTTCAGCCGCCCCCTTTTCGCCTAAGGGCCTGCCTGGTTCGCCGGCAGCGCCGCAACTGTTGCTGCTCCGCCTTTTTTCGCCGTCTCTGGGCGAAGCGTGGGCCCAACACAATGGACGCCACCGGCGTCCACCCGCTACGATACCTCCCCCATGCGCAACCTGATCGCCGCCCTCCTTCTATCTACCACCTTCGCCGCAGCTCAGACCGCCGCTCAGCCCGCCGCGCCGCTAGCTCCCGCCGGGCCGACCTTCACGCTGCACAAGCTCGCCGAGGGCGTGTACGCCGCCGTGACCATTGACGGCAAGGGCGCGGGCGGCAACGCCGGGTTCGTGATCGGTGACGACGGCGTGCTGGTCATCGACTCGTTCACCCCCGAGTCGTCGGCGCGCGAACTGCTCGCCGAGATCCGCAAGCTCACCCCGCTCCCGGTGCGCTACCTGGTGAACACCCACTACCACATGGACCACACCGGCGGAAACGGCGTGTACGCGCAGGCGGGCGCGGCCATCATCGCGCATCCCAACGTGCGCACCTGGCTGCGCACCGAGAACATGAAGTTCTTCGGGCCAAACGCGACGCCCGAGCAGAAGTCGCGCGTGGAATCGCTCACGCTGCCCAGCATCGTCTACCACGGCGCGGGGCTCGACATCTACCTCGGCAACCGCCAGGTGCTGCTGCGCTTCGATCCGGGCCACACCGGCGGCGACACCCTCATCGCCGTGCCCGACGCCAAGGTCGTCTTCGGCGGCGACCTGCTGTGGAACGCGCGCTTCCCCAACATGATGGACGCGTCCACCGGGCCCTGGATCGAAACGCTCGACACGCTCATCGCCGCCCATCCCGACTTCACCTTCGTCCCCGGACACGGCGAAGTCGGCGGCGTGGACTTCCTCCGCGCCCAGCGCGACTACTTCAACGACCTGCGCAAGGCGGTCAGCGACGCGCGCGCTTCCGGCAAATCCCCCGCCGACCTGGTCGCCGCCATCCAGCCGCAACTGGCCAAAGGCCGCGAGCCGTGGGGCTTCCAGCGCTTCCTGCCGCTGAACATCCAGCAGCAGGCGGCAGAGCAGGCAGGCGCCAAGAAGGTGCCGCAGCCGTGAGGTTTGTTTGTCAGTCGGTCAGTGGATCAGTCGCTCAGCAGGACCGTGGGCGAACAACTGAATGAATGACCGAATGAATGCGAAAAGACTGCTGGCTACTGGCAAGCAGCCAGTAGCCAGCTGCGGGCAGCGTGGTTCGGCTTACTGCTTCTCGTACACCGCCGTCGAACTCATCTTCTTGCCGCTGGCGTCGGTGCTGTGGGTGGTCACGGTCCGGGTCTTCCCGTCCGCTGAGACCACGATGCGCCCGTTGTTGGTCACCTTGCCGCCCTTCTTGCTGGTGAAGCTGAGCGTGTGGTCGTTCACCTTGGTGTAGGCGCGCGTGTCTTCATTCTCGCCGCCGGTGACCGGGTAGTCCTTGCCGTCCCACTTGCCCGTCCACTCGGAATGAATCGCTTTGCCGTCGGCGGAAGTGCCGTCAACCGTGACTTTGGTCTGGTCGCCCGCGGCCTCATAGACGACGGTGCTGTTCTTGGCGGCGCCGGCCGCGATCTTTGACTTGGATTCGTTCAGCTTCCATGTGCCGCTGAAGTTGTCGGCCGCGTAACAGGTCAACGCGCCGGCCAGCATCAGCACAAAACTGGTTAGGATGGCCCGTGTTTTCATGCTTCCTCCTTACACAGCGGGTTCCACTGGTTTTCGCGTCAAATATCCTATTCCCCGGGTGCGCGCCGCGCCAAGGCTGGCGCAAGTTGCCGCTTCCGGCGATGCGCCGTTGTTGTGGCGTTTGCGACATTGCCGCATCATGGCGCTTGCCCTTCCACAGCCTCCCGCGGTATCCTGAAACTTCCCTTGAATATCTCTGAGCTATACTTACGGCGGGCGCTCTTTCCCGCCTCGCAACCCGTTGTCCCGCCCGTACTTGCCTCTAAGTCCTGTGTTTCCCCCGTACTGGCGGAAATTTCCGCCCAAGCGGCTGATTCCACAATACCCAGGGGGAGGGGAGGGGATACGTCCAGCCAGGTCGCCCACACAGCCCCGCGCTGCAACTTCTATCTGCCGACCGGCGCCCGGTGCGCCTGTCCCGCGCTCCGCGGCCGCCGCCGCTGCCGCCACCACCAGCGCATCTTCAAGCCGCGGCCGCGCAACTACGCCCTGCCGCCCATCGAAGACGCCGCCTCGCTCCACGCAGCCCTGCTCCAGATCTGCCGCGCCATCGCGGAAGACGCCGTCTCGCCCGACGCCGGTCGCATCCTCCTCTGGGGCGCTCAGCTCGCCGCCAACAACCTGAAGAACCTTGCAATGGAAGAGGACGTTCGCAACCATGGCGAACGTGACTAGACCGAATTGTCATCCCGAGCGAAGCGAGGGATCTGGGTCTTACGGAGGAAAACCGAGATCCCTCGCACGCCCTCAGTCGCGCTGCTCCCGCGGGCGGCTCGGGATGACAATTTTCTATGACTCGGCAGGCCGGCGGTGAAATTGCCCTTACTGCTAGAATGGGTCTCATCGCGCTCACGCAGCTTCCGCGGCGAGGCCGGTGGCGCGCCGAGCCGCGCGTCCAGAGGCCTTCCTGCTTCCTGCCGAAGCGATGAGGATAGGCGGTTTTCAGAATAATGATTCACTTCCCTGTCCCTGAAGCCCTCACCTTCGACGACGTTCTGCTCCTGCCTGGCCGCTCCGACGTGGTTCCGGCCACGGTTTCCACGACCACGCGCCTCACGCGCAATCTCACGCTCAACATCCCCATCATGAGCGCGGCCATGGACACGGTGACCGAATCGCGCATGGCCATAGCCATGGCGCAGCAGGGCGGGCTCGGCGTGGTCCATCGCAACCTGACGATCGAGCAGCAGGCCGGCGAAGTGGACAAGGTGAAGCGTTCGGAGAGCGGCATGATCGTGGACCCGATCACCATGTCGCCCGACGACAAGATCTCGGACGCGCTCGAAGTCATGCGGCGCTACCGCATCTCGGGCGTTCCCATCACCAAGAACCGCAAGCTGGTCGGCATCCTCACCAACCGCGACCTGCGCTTTGAGACGCGAACCGACATTCCCATCAGCAAGGTGATGACGAAGGAAAACCTCATCACCGTGCCGGTTGGGACCACGCTCGATGAGGCCGAGAAGATCCTGCACAAGCATCGCGTGGAAAAGCTCCTCGTTGTGGACGACAAGTACACGCTGAAGGGCCTGATCACCGTCAAGGACATCCAGAAGAAGCTGAAGTATCCCAACGCCGCCAAAGATGCGCAGGGGCGGCTGCGCGTGGCCGCCGCGATCGGCGCGACCGGCGACTTCCTGGAGCGCGCGCAGGAGATGGCGCGGGCAAAAGTTGACGTGATCGCTATCGACTCGGCGCACGGGCACTCGACGCGCGTGCTCGAAGCGGTCAAGGCCGTGAAGCACGCGCTCCCTGAAATCGAGCTGCTCGCCGGCAACGTGGCCACCTTCGACGGCGCATGCGAGCTGGTGCGCGCCGGCGTGGACGCGGTGAAGGTCGGCATCGGGCCGGGCTCGATCTGCACCACCCGCATCGTGACCGGCGCGGGCGTGCCGCAGATCACAGCCATCGCCGAAGCCTATCGCGCCACGAAAGACGCGGGCGTGCCGGTGATTGCCGATGGCGGCGTGAAGTACTCGGGCGACATCACCAAGGCGCTGGCGGCGGGCGCGAGCGTGGTGATGATCGGATCGCTCTTCGCCGGCACCGACGAGAGCCCCGGCGAAACCATCCTCTATCAGGGTCGTTCATTCAAGACCTATCGCGGCATGGGCTCGCTGGCGGCGATGGCGGCCGGATCGAGCGAGCGCTACATGCAGACCGCCGACGACTCATCGGCCGCGCTCGCCGGCGAAGACGGCGACTCGAACCGCCTGGGCAAGCTGGTGCCGGAAGGCATCGAGGGGCGCGTCCCCTACCGCGGCACGACGGCCGCCATGGTCCACCAGCTTGTCGGCGGGCTGCGCAGCGGCATGGGCTACGTCGGCTGCGCGACCATTGCTGAGCTCCAGCAGAAGGCGCGCTTCGTGCGCATCAGCGCCGCCGGATACCGCGAGAGCCACGTGCACGACGTGATCATCACGCGCGAAGCGCCAAATTACAATTTAGAGTAAACAGTTCGCGGCTTACAGTTCGCAGGTAAGCCCAGGCGCGCGCTCTTACCGTGGACTGTAAACTGTCAACTGCTCCCGCTGAGGCCGGCTATCTCCGTCACCACGAGTTCCATCGCGCAGCAACCGTCACCGTCACTCTGGCGCTTCTGGCTTCCGCCCGTGATCTGGATCGCGATGATCCTGGTGATTGGCACGAGCTGGTTCTCCTCGGAAAGCACCGGGCAAGCGCTCACCTACGTGATGCGCCTGCTGCACGTCCCGCTGGCTTACGAGCCTGGACTGAACCACGCCCTGCGCAAGACGGGACACTTCTTCGGCTACGCCATCCTGAGCTGGCTGCTGTTCCGCGCCTGGCGCGCCACGCTGCCCGCGCGCCGAGCAACGGCCGATCGCGGAAGCTGGATCGAGCCGGCGTGGCGCTTTCGCTGGGCATTGCTGGCGCTGGCGGTGACGATGCTGACCTCCTGCGCGGACGAAGCCCACCAGTTCTTCGAGCCGGGACGCACAAGCACGATGAAAGACGTGCTGCTCGACACCATGGGCGGACTGTTCGCGCAGTGCGCGCTGCTGGTGACCGGCTTCGGCAGGCCACATACGCCGGACCGGTAAGACATTTGCTGACTTGGTGATTTGGCGATTTGGGCTACTCGCGGCAGAAGAGCATGAGCACCGCCGCGGCGCCGGCGATTGCGGCCGCGAAATAGAAGGGCGCGTGCGGAGCGATGTGGCTCCAGAGTTCGCCGGCGATGAGGCTGGCGGCGAGCGTGGCAAGGCTGGTGGCGAAGTAGTAGATGCCGAAGGCGCGGCCGCGCTGCGCGGCGGGAACGGTTTGCGCCACCAGCGCTCGCAGTACCGGATCGGTGAGCGCGTAGTAGAGGCCGTAGAACGCCATGGCGCCCCAGATCGCGGAGCGCGCAGGCGCGAGCGCGAAGACCGAATAAACGATGGCGTACACGGCGTATCCGGCAGCGGCCATGCCGTGCTTGGAGACGCGGTCGCTGAGCGCGCCGAGCGGCCACGATGCGCCGCTGTAGACGATGTTGAAGACGAGTCCGAGCAGCGGCGCCGCAGCCGCCGGGATGCCCATGTTTTGGGCGCGCAGGATGAGAAACATGTCGCTGGATCCGCCCAGCGAAAACAGCGTGACCACGAAGAGGACGTAGTAGTACGAGCGCGGCAGCCGCGTGCCCGGCGCATTTGTGGTCGCGTTCCCGGCGGTTGCCGGCTGTGCGCCGCTGGTTTCGCGCACCCCGAACGCGATGACCAGAACACTGAGGAGTCCCGGTATCGCGGCGAACCAGAAGACGGTGCGCTCGGCGTAGTGGCGCAGCAGCAGCAGGGCGAGCAGAGGACCGACGATGGCGCCGGCCGTGTCCATGGACTGGAGCACGCCGAAGGCGCCGCCGAGGCGCTCGCGCGGAACCGACTCGGAGAGCATCACGTCGCGCGGCGCGCCGCGGAATCCCTTCGCCAGCCGGTCGGCAAAGCGAATGAACAGCACGTGCCACCACGAAGTGGCGAGCGCCAGCAGCGGCTTCATGAGGTTCGCGACGGCATAGCCGGCGACGACGATGGGTTTGCGCCGCGGCGCGCGGTCGGCGAGATATCCGGAGTAGAGCTTGGCGAGCGAGGCGACGCTCTCCGCGATGCCCTCGATCAGCCCGAGCGTGGCGGGCCCGGCGCCGAGCGACATGAGGAACGAAGGGATGAGCCAGTAGGACATCTCGCTGGCGGTGTCATTGAGCAGCGAGGTGGCGCCGAAGACGGTGACGTTGCGCTCGGTGTTTTCCTGAGGCACGGATTAGTTATACGCGAGTGCCCCAGCACTCAGCATTCAGCGTCCAGGAATCCGGCGGTTCGTTGGATATGGCAGCGTCGGGCGAGGGCGACCGCGCCGCACAAGAAAAAACGCGGGCGAAGTCGCCCGCGGGTTGGTCGCAGCACGTTCTTGGATCAATTCTTACGCGGCGGTCTGTTTTACAAGTTTGTTGCTCGCTTCGAGGCGGCGGTTGACTTCGTTCCAGTTCACCACCTGCCACCAGGCGGCGAGATACTCGGGACGGCGATTGCGATACCTCAGGTAGTAGGCGTGCTCCCAGACGTCGTTGCCGAGGATTGGGAAGAGGCCCTGCATCAGCGGATTGTCCTGGTTTGGCGTGGTGATGATGCGCAGCTGGCCGCCGGGCGCGCGCACCAGCCAGACCCATCCGCTGCCGAAGTGCCTGGCGCCGGCTTCGTTGAACTGCTTTTGAAACGCCTCGAAGCCGCCGAAGGCGTCATCGACGGCGGAGACAATGGGGCCGGCCGAGACGCTGCCGTCGGGCTTCTGCATGAGCTTCCAGAAGATGCTGTGGTTCACGTGACCGCCGGCGTTGTTGCGGACGGTGGTCCGGATGTCTTCAGGGATTGAGTTCAGGTTGGTGATGATTTCTTCGGGCGTCTTGCTGAAGAATTGCGGATGTTTTTCCAGCGCGGCGTTCAGGTTGTTGACATAGGCGGCGTGGTGCTTGTCGTGGTGAAGCTGCATGGTTTCGGTGTCAATGAACGGCTCGAGGGCGTTGTAGTCGTACGGAAGCGGCGGGAGTTGGAACGCCATGAGGTGCTCCTCCTTCATGATTTCAGTTGTATGGATTGCGGCGTAGCGGGAGTGGTTGCGTGAAGTTTTCCACAAAGAAAAACGCGGGCGAGGGTTCGCCCGCGTGCGCAGAGCTCCTGATTGAAACTCATTCCTTGCCCTTGTCGCCGGCCTCTTCGCCGCCGGCCTTGGCTTCGGCCTCGGCCTGTTCCATTGCCTTGCGTGTCTCTTCGGCGCGCTTGGCCCTGGTTTCCGCGCGCTTCTTGCGCCGGGCCTCGATTTTCTTTTCGCTGCCAATCAGTTCGACAAACGCCTTCTCGGCGCCGTCACCCTGCTGGAAGCCGCTGCGGATGATGCGCAGGTAGCCCCCATTGCGGTCCCCAAAGCGCGGCGCGATCTCCCAGAGCTTGTCGACCGACTCGCGCGTCATGAGAAACGCGCCGGCCTGGCGGCGGGCGGCGAGGTCGCCGCGCTTGCCCAGGGTGATCATCTTCTCCACGTGCGGGCGCATGGCCTTGGCCTTGACGACCGACGTCTCAATGCGCTCCTCGACGATGAGCGAGGTGACCAGGTTGCGCAGCAGCGCGCGACGATGGCTGGTGTTACGCCCGAGTTTCCATCCTGCCTTGAGATGACGCATGTTCGCTCCCTTTCTGAAATCGCCCCTGGCTTTTGGCTCCCGGTGAAGGGCCGAAAGGCGCCGCCCGGCGCCTGCAACATCGCGGAGTAGAGACGCAGCAAGCCGCGTCTCTACCGATCCGCGGAACGGCATTACTGGTCGAGCTCTTCCGGCAGCTCGGGCGGATACGCGGACACCGGGATCGGCGGCTGCGGCGCGCCGGGAACGGCGTTGCCGTGCTCGTCGATCTTCATGCCCAGGCTCAGGCCCATGGACGCCAGGATTTCCTTGATCTCGTTCAGCGACTTGCGGCCGAAGTTCTTGGTCTTGAGCATCTCGGCTTCGGTCTTCTGCACCAGCTCGCCGATGGTCTGGATATTGGCGTTCTTCAGGCAGTTGTAGCTGCGAACGCTGAGCTCCAGCTCTTCGACCGAGCGGTTGAGATTCTCGTTGCGGATTTCCGGCTTGCGCTCTTCACCGGCGGTGGCGGTTTCCAGCTCTTCCTCAAAGTTGATGAAGATGTTCATGTGGTCTTTGAGGAGCTTGGCGGCCAGGCCAAGCGCGTCGGCCGGGGTGATGCTGCCGTTGGTCCAGATCTCGAGCGTGAGCTTGTCGTAGTCTGTGATCTGGCCGAGACGCGCGGCTTCGACGGTGTAGTTCACCTTGCGCACCGGCGAGTGGACCGAGTCGATGGGGATGAAGCCGAGGCCCAGGTCTTCGTCGAAGTTCTTGTCGGCGGAGACATAGCCGCGTCCGCGCTTGAGGCGCATTTCCATGTCAAGCTTGCCGCCTTCGCTGACGGTGGCAATGTACACGTCCTTGTCGAGGACTTCGACATCGGCGTCGGCTTCGATCATGCCGCTGTTGACGACACCCGGCTGATCGGCGCGCAGGTAGATGGCCTTGGGGCCGTCGCCGTTGAGCTTGAAGGGCACCTGCTTGAGGTTGAGGATGATGTCGGTCGCGTCCTCGACCACGCCGGGGATGGACTGGAACTCGTGCAGGACGCCCTCGATTTTGACCGCGCTGACGGCGGCGCCTTCAATCGAGGAGAGCAGCACGCGACGGAGGGCGTTGCCCACGGTCGTGCCGAATCCGCGCTCGAAGGGCTGAGCGTAGAAGCGTCCGTACTTGTCGTTGAGCGTCTCGGTGTCGACCGCGAGCCGCTTGGGTTTTTGAAAGCCTTTCCAAAGCACCATGGTGTTGCATTCTCCTTCCGGCCCTGCTGCACAAGGCGACCCCCCGCCGGCCCGTGCGGCTGAGGCGCTGCGTCGCGCATGGCGAATCGGGCGCGAGAAGCGGGCAAAACTGCAGTTTCAAAGTTTCCAGTTTCGAAGTCTCAAAAAACAACCCCCGAACCGAACCTCACTTGCTGTACAGCTCGACGATGAGCTGCTCGTTTACGGGCAGCTGGATTTCGTCGCGCTTGGGAACGCTGTTGACGCGCGCGGTCAGGTTGTCGCGATCAATGGCGAGCCACGACGGCGGTGTTTGGTGACTGGTGAACTCACGCGCCTGCTCCACGACGGGCAGCTTGCGGCTGCGCTCGCGGACGGCCACTTCGTCGCCGGCCCTGACCGAGTACGACGGGATGTTCACCTTGTGTCCGTTCACCTGGATGTGCCCGTGCCGCACCAACTGGCGCGCCTGACGCCTCGAGATGGCGAAGCCTGAGCGATAGACCACGTTGTCGAGACGGGTTTCGAGCTGCTGAAGCAGCGCTTCGCCGGTGACGCCCTGCGAGCGCGACGCCTTCTCAAAGTAATTGCGGAACTGGCGTTCCTGGGTGAAGTAAATCCGCTTGGTCTTCTGCTTTTCGCGGAGCTGAAGGCCGTAGCCGACGACTTTCGCTTTGCGGTCCTTGCCGTGCTGTCCGGGGGCGAAGTTGCGCTTCTCGACGGGACACTTGTCGCTGAAGCACTTGGCCCCCTTCAGGAACAGCTTCATTCCTTCGCGGCGGCAAAGACGGCAGACTGCGCCTGTTTCTCGTGCCAAGTTTTTTCTCCTTAACTTCGGGTGACGACCGGTTTACGCGAATGGCATCGCTTCGTCCCGGTCCGTATGCTTCTTACACTCTGCGGCGCTTGGGCGGACGGCATCCGTTGTGCGGGATGGGCGTCACGTCCTTGATGCTGCGCACTTCAATGCCGGCGGCGGCGAGGGCGCGGATGGCGGACTCGCGGCCGGAGCCGGGGCCGGAGACCTTCACGTCGACGCTGCGCACGCCGTGATCGCGCGCCTGGTTGGCGGCGTTCATGGCGGCCTGCTGCGCGGCAAACGGCGTTCCCTTGCGCGATCCCCGGAAACCGAGCGATCCGGAGCTCTTCCAGGAGAGCACGTTGCCCGCCTGGTCGGTGATGGTCACGATGGTGTTGTTGAACGACGCCTGCACGTGGACGAGCCCGTGCGGCACGTTCTTGCGCTCGCGCTTCTTGAACTGCTTCTTCTTGCCTTTTTTCTCCGGTGCGGCTGCGCCGGCGCCGGGTGCTGCTGCTCCTGCTGCTGGTTTTGCCATTTTCGAGTTCTCAGTTCTCGGTTCTCAGTTCTCAGTTGGCGCTCAGTTCGTTTGACTGAGGACCGGGGACCGAGAACTGGGAACTGGTTCTACGTTTTTGCCGTCGCTTTCTTCTTCTGTGCAACCGTGCCCTTGCGAGGACCTTTGCGCGTTCGCGCATTGGTGTGCGTGCGCTGGCCGCGGACCGGCAGGTTGCGGCGATGACGATAGCCTCGATACGAGCCGATTTCGATCAGCCGCTTGATGTGCATGGAAACGTCTTTGCGCAGGTCGCCTTCGACGTTTCCTTCCGCCTCGATGACCTGGCGGATGCGGTTGACCTCTTCTTCGTTCAGGTCCTGGACCTTCTTCGCCGGGTCGACGTTCGCGGCGGCGACAATGCGGTCGGCGCGCGGGTGCCCGATGCCGAAGATGTAGGTCAGCGCGATGTTGACATGCTTGTTGCGCGGAAGATCCACGCCTGCAATGCGAGCCATGACGTTACCCCTGCCTCTGCTTGTGCTTCGAGTTTTCGCAGATCACGCGCACCACGCCGCGGCGGTGGATGATCTTGCACTTGTCGCAAATTTTCTTTACCGATGCCCGAACCTTCATAAAAACCGTTCCCGTTTCTCGTTTCCCGTCTCGTTCCTAGCGAAACGGAAGCCTTTATTTGTACCGGTAGACGATCCGTCCCCGCGTCAGGTCGTAGGGCGAAAGCTCCACGGCCA
Source organism: Terriglobales bacterium (assembly GCA_035651995.1). Classification (NCBI taxonomy): domain Bacteria; kingdom Pseudomonadati; phylum Acidobacteriota; class Terriglobia; order Terriglobales; species Terriglobales bacterium. The sequence goes on from DASRER010000002.1 coordinate 477,141, forward strand.
CGCGGTCGCCGGGAAGAATGCGAATGAAGTTCTTGCGCATCTTGCCGGAGACGTGCGCCAGCACCTGATGTTTGTTCTCCAGTTCCACCCGGAACATGGCATTGGGCAGCGGCTCAATGACCACCGCCATCACTTCGATCGCGTCTTCCTTGCTCAAATGCCCTTTCTCTCGTTTCCAGCTCGTCATCGCGGGCCTAAAGGCCCGCTCTTCCACCGCCACAAGCCTAAAGCCTACGAACAACCCACAAGCCCGAGGCCAACTCAGACCAGAAGCAAGACCCTGATTGTCAGAGGATCTGGAACATCAGAAGGCGCTCACCATTTGATGAACCAGACCCTAATTCCGGTGCAAGGCCCTTACTGCGTCAAAATCACTGGCCCGTCGGCGGTTACGGCCACGCAATGCTCGAAGTGGGCACTGAAGCTGCCGTCTTCGGTGACCGCGGTCCAGCGGTCATCCAGCACGCGCGCGCCAGCCTTGCCGGCATTCACCATGGGCTCGATGGCAATCACCATGCCCTCGCGCAGCCGTGCTCCGTGTCCGCGGGTGCCGAAGTTCGGGACCTGCGGGTCTTCGTGGAGCCGGGTGCCGATGCCGTGGCCGACAAACTCGCGGACCACGCTGAATCCCGCCGCCTCGACCACTTCCTGTACCACCGCGCCGACGTCGCCGACGGTGTTTCCTACGCGCGCCGCCTGGATGGCCTTCTCCAGCGACTCGCGCGTCACGTCCAAAAGCTTTTTCAGCTCCGGCTTCAGGCTGTTGCCCACCGGAACGGTGATGGCGGCGTCGCCGTAGTAGCCGTCGAGCACCACGCCGCAATCAATGGAAACAATGTCGCCGTGCTCGAGCACCCGCTTTTCCGACGGGATGCCGTGCACAATCTCGTTGTTGACCGAGGTGCACAGGCAGCAAGGGTAGTCGTAATAGCCCTTGAATGCCGGCTTGGCCCCGGCGTCGCGGATCTTCTTCTCGGCGGCGCGCTCCAGGTCCATGGTGGTGATGCCAGGCTTCACCATGGCCGCGAGCTCGTCGAGCACCTGGCGGACGATGTGCCCGCTGCGGCGCATCTTCTCGATCTCGCCAGGCGACTTACAAACGATGGCCATTCCGCTCCAGGATACGCGCCAAGTCGGTGGTAACTTCATCCACCGCACGCCCGCCGTCGACTTCCGTGAGGCGGCCCTGGGCGCGATAGAACTCCTTCAGCGGCAGCGTGTCCTGCTCATAACGCTTCAGCCGCTCGGAGATGACCTCTTCGCTATCGTCGTGCCGGGTCACCAGCTTGGAGCCGTCCACATCGCACTGACCGGGGACCCGTGGAGGCTGGCTATAGACGTTGTAAATCCGCCCGCAGGAGGGACACTGACGGCGACCGGTAAGCCGCTTTAACAGCTCATTATAGTCGACCGAAATAGTGATCACAACCGGCGGAATACGGCACTGGTTGTCAAAGAGCTGGTCGTTCAACTGCGCTTCGAGCCACTCGGCCTGCGCGCGTGTGCGCGGAAAGCCGTCGAGGATAAAGCCCCGGTTGCAGTCGGCGCGCTTCAGCCGCTCGGCCACCATCGGGTACATCAATTCGTCCGGAACCAACTCGCCCCGGTCCATCAACGTCTTGGCCTTCAGCCCCAGTTCGGTGCCGCGGGCCACGTGGTCGCGGAGCAGGTCGCCGGTGGAGATCTGCGGGATGCCGAAGATCTCAACCAGGCGCTTGGCCTGCGTTCCCTTGCCCACGCCGGGCGGGCCCATCAGGATGACCGGGCCAACACTGGCGGGAGGCCTTTTCGACACCGCGTCCGCCCGGGTGCTCACCTTCAAAGCCATTCACGACGCCCAGGTGCGCCGGCCGCGGATGCGACCGCTGCGCGGCGTAAAGCCTTCATAGTGCCGCATGATCAGCTGCGACTCGATCTGCTGCACGGTGTCCATGGCGACGCCCACCACGATCAGCAGTGACGTGCCGCCAAAATAAAAGTTGACGCCCAAGCCGTTGGTGACCCACGTGGGCAGGCGCTCAAAGAACGCGCCCAGCGCGCCCGGCAGGTGGTTCAGCCGGATGCCGGCGATCATCCACTCGGGAATGAACGAGATGATGATCAGGTAAAGAGCGCCGACGAGCGTAATGCGGGTCAGGATTTCGTTGATGTGGTTCGCGGTGCGCGCGCCAGGCCGGATGCCGGGAATAAATCCGCCGTACTTGCGCATGTTGTCGGCCACTTCGTTGGGGTTGAACACGATGGAAACGTAGAAGTAGGCGAAGAAGATGATGCCGACGGCGTAGAGCAGCGTGTAAAGAGGCTCGCCCCAGGCGATGGAGCGCAGGAACGGCCCGAATATTGCATCGAGCCGCGGGTTCTGCCTGAGCACGAAGGCGAGCGTCTGCGGGAACGTCAGGATCGAGGATGCGAAGATGACCGGCATCACGCCGCCCGAGTTGACGCGCAGCGGCAGGTGGGTGGAACCGCCGCCGATGACCTTGCGTCCCACCACGCGCTTGGCGTACTGCACCGGAATCCGGCGTTCGCTGCGCTCCACGTAAACGATGAACGCCACCACCGCGACCATGAGCGCGATCAGGATGACAACGGCGGGCGCGGTGAAGGCGCCCCAGGCCGCGGTCTGGACTTTTTCGTAGAGGTCGGCCACGGCGCGCGGCAGTCCGACGACGATGCCGGCAAAGATGAGCAGCGACATGCCGTTACCGATTCCGCGCTCGGTGATCTGCTCGCCCAGCCACATGATGAACACGCTGCCGGTGGTGAGCGTGAGCATGGTCATGAGCACGAATCCCCAGCCGGGATTCGTGACAAAAGCGGTGCCGCCCGAGACCGTCTGCTTCTGCAGGGTGATGGCGATGCCGAACGACTGCAGCGCGCTGAGCAGCAGGGTGAGGTAGCGCGTCCACTGGGTGATCTTCTTCCGGCCCAGCTCGCCTTCCTTCTGCAGCTTCGCCAGCGGCTCATACACGACGGTGAGCAACTGGAGAATGATGGAGGCGGTGATATAGGGCATGATGCCCAGCGCGAAGATGGTCAGGCGGCGAAGCTGTCCGCCGCTGAACAGGTCGACGAAGCCGAGGAAGGTGCCGCGGTTCTGATCGAAGAACTGCTGCAGCAGGTCGGCGTTGATGCCGGGCGTGGGAATGTGTCCGCCGAGGCGGTACACGGCCAGCAAGCCAAGCGTGAAGAGCACACGCTTGCGAAGATCGGGAATCCGGAAGATGTTGGCTAACTTTTCAAACATTTACTGCGCCCTCAACTGCTTCCCTGCTTTTAGCTCTTAGCTATTGGCTCTTGGCTAACCGCTACGCCGAGGCCGCGATCACTTCTGCTTTTCCGCCGGCCTTCGTAATCTTCTCGGCGGCCGACTTGGAGAACTTGTGCGCCCGGACGTGAACCGCGCCCTTCAGCTCGCCGTCGCCGAGCACCTTGACCAGCTCGTCGCGCTTGCCGATGAGCCCGGCTTTGCGGAGCACGTCAGGCGTGACGTTCTTTTCGCCGAGATTCGCCAGCGACTCCAGGTTCACGATGGCGTACTCGACGCGGAAGATGTTGGTGAAGCCGCGCTTGGGCAGGCGGCGGTGAAGCGGCATCTGGCCGCCTTCAAAGCCGCGCAGCATGCGCGAGCCGGAGCGCGAGCGCTGGCCCTTGTGCCCGCGGGTGGAGGTCTTGCCCATGCCCGAGCCCATGCCGCGGCCCACGCGCTTGCGCTTTTCCGATGCGCCCTTGGGGGCGCGAACTGTGGATAGATTCATGATGTCACTCTCGCTACTGCACGATCTCGACCAGATGCGGCACTTTCGCGACCATGCCCCGGATCGAGGGCGAGTCTTCGCGCTCGATGACCTGGTTCAAACGGGTGAAGCCCAGCCCGCGCACGACCTTCTTGTGCTTTACGGGCGCCTGGATGTAAGAGCGTACCCAGCGCAACTTGATCTTGCCTGCCGATTTGGTGCTCTTCTGCGCCGTCATGATTAGAGCTCCTCGACCGGCTTGCCGCGCATGGCGGCCACGTCGTTGCGGTCGCGCAACTGCTCCAGCGCGCGGAACGTGGCCTTGATGACGTTGTGCGGGTTGGTGGTGCCGATGGACTTGGTGAGCACGTTCTGCACGCCCGCCGAGGTCATCACGGCGCGCACGGCGCCGCCGGCAATGACGCCGGTGCCTTCCGGAGCGGGCTTCAGCAGCACCAGCCCTGAACCGAAACGTCCGAGGACCTGGTGCGGAATGGTGGTCTGCGTGAGCGAGACCTTCACCAGGTTCTTCTTGGCGGCTTCGATGCCCTTGCGGATGGCCTGCGGCACTTCTTTCGCCTTGCCGGAGCCGTAGCCCACCACCGCGGCCGAGGGGTCGCCGACGACGACCAGCGCGGCGAACGAGAGGTTCTTGCCGCCCTTGACGACCTTGGTGACGCGGTTGATGGAGACCACCTGGTCTTTGAGTTGGTAGCTGCCTGCGTCGAGTCTTTTTTTGGTTGCTAGCGCCATGAAATCTACTCTTCCAGTCTTCAGTCGGTCAGCTTGCCAGCCGGTCCGCTGATCGCTGACCGGCGGAAAGACTGACAGACTGCTAAAACTTCAATCCTGCCTCGCGGGCGGCATCGGCCAGGGCCTTGATGCGCCCGTGGTAGAGATAGCCGCCGCGGTCGAACACAACTTTCTCCACGCCCTTGGCCTTGGCGCGCTCGGCGATCAGCTTGCCGATCGCCCTGGCCGCGGCGACGTTGCCGCCGGTGGCCTTGCGCTCGCCCTTGGCGCGGCCTTCCTTTTTCTCGTTGGTCGAGGCCGACACCAGCGTGACGCCCCGCATGTCGTCAATCACCTGGGCGTAAATGTGATTGAGCGAGCGATACACGTTCAGCCGCGGACGCTCGGCGGTGCCCAGCATGCGCCTGCGAATGCGCTCGTGCACGCGGGTACGAACGACGTTCTTGGATTCCTTCGAGATCATAAAATCGCTCTTCGCTTTTGGCTCTTAGCTATCGGCTCTTCGCTCAAGCCAATGGCCGTTGTTCCTGTTCCCCTGGTGCATCGGTCAAGCAGGGATCCTTCGACTCCGCCCGCCGCGGCGGGCCTCGCTCAGGATGACGCCTTACTTGGCTCCCGTCTTGCCGACCTTCTTCTTCAGCCGCTCGCCGGCGTAGCGCACGCCCTTGTTCTTGTACGGGTCGGGCGGACGCAGGCCGCGCATTTCGGCGGCAACCTGGCCGACCTTCTGCCGGTCGGCGCCGGTGATGGTCAGGCGCGTCTGCTTCGCGTCCACCGCGACCTCGATGCCGGAAGGCAGCGGGTACTCGATGGGATGCGAGTAGCCGAGCGTGAACACCACGGTCTGCTTGCCCTTCATCTCGGCGCGGTAGCCGATGCCGACGATTTCCAGCTCGCGCGTCCAGCCTCGGGTGACGCCTTCGACGGCGTTGTTCACCAGCGCCCGTGCCAGGCCGTGCAGCGCGGCCTGCGAGTCGTTCTCGCGCTTGGCCACCAGGTGGCCGTTCTCCTGCGCCATCTGGATGCCGCGCGGAAGCTCGGTTTCGAGCTTTCCCTTCGGGCCCTGAACGGACACGGTGTTGCCCTGTATGGAAACCTTCACCCCTTGCGGGAGGGCAATTGGTTTTTTACCGATTCTCGACATAAATCGTTCTCAGCTCTCGGCTGTCGGCCCGCGGCTCGTTCCGCCGGCTTCCAGCAAATTCGTTGCGCGTTGCGCCAATCAGGTTCGAGCAACTTGAAACCTGAAACCTGACACCGCGCGGACGCGCAAAGTGCGGCCGCGCGCTACCACACCTGGCACAGGATCTCGCCGCCCACGCCTTCTTTGCGCGCCTGGCGTCCGGTCATGACGCCGCGCGGCGTGGTCAGGATGTTGATGCCCAGTCCACCCAGCACGCGGGGAATCTCGTTGCGGCCGACGTACACGCGGCAACCGGGGCGCGACACGCGCTCCAGCTTGCTGATGGGCGAGTCGTTGTTCGCGCCGTACTTGAGATACACGCGAAGCACGCGCCTGCCCTCTTCGTCGGTGACCTTGAAGTTGGCGATGTAGCCCTCTTCTTTGAGAATGCGGGCAATCTCCAGCTTCAGCTTGCTGGCCGGGACATCGACCTTGGGCTGCCGGCTGCGCAACGCGTTGCGCAGGCGGGCCAGAAAATCTGCGACCGGATCGGTCAAATTCATCAGCTTGCTTCTCCTCACGCCGCCCGTTCGTCCACGGTCAAGACCGGGAAACCTGCGACGGCGATAAAACCAAGTTTCAAAGTTTCAAGTTTCGAAGGTTCGAGTTCAAAACCGCGACGTTGCGCGAAACTTGAAACTCGAAACCTGAAACCGCTTCTTGCTACCAGCTCGACTTGGAAACCCCGGGTATTTCGCCACGCAGCGCCAGCCCGCGGAAGCACAGACGGCAAATGCCGAACTTGCGCAGGAACGCGCGCGGCCGGCCGCACATGCTGCAACGGTTGTGCTTCCGGCTGGAAAACTTGGGCTTCTTCTTGTCTTTGACTCGCTTTGCTGTAGTTGCCATCTAGATTCCGTTTCCAGTTTCGAGTTTCGAGTTTCGAGCTAAAGCCGCGCCTTGTTCCGCCCTTCTTCGCGGGCCCAAAGGCCCGCGTTTCCTCCGAAAGCTACTGCGTACGGAAGGGCATGCCGAGGTGCCTGAGCAGGGCGCGCGCGTCGTTGTCGGAGCGCGCCGTGGTCACGATGGTGACGTTCATGCCCTTCAGCTTGTCCACTTTCGCGTAATCGATCTCGGGGAAGATCAGCTGGTCCTTCAGCCCGAGGGTGTAGTTGCCGCGTCCGTCGAAGCTCTTGGTCGAAACGCCGCGAAAGTCGCGCACGCGCGGCAGAGCTACGTTCATCAGGCGGTCCATGAACTCGTACATGCGGTCGCCGCGCAGCGTGACCATGGCGCCGATGGATTGGCCTTCGCGGACCTTGAAGGCCGCTATGGACTTCTTGGCGCGCGTAATGACCGGCTTCTGGCCGGTGATCTGGCCGAGTTCGCCGGCGGCCGGGTCGAGGATCTTTGCGTTCTGCGTGGCTTCGCCCACGCCCATGTTGACCACGACTTTGTGGAGCCGGGGCACGGCCATGGGGTTGGAGATGGAGAGCTCCTTCATCAGCGCGGGAGCAATCTCTTTCTCAAAGCGATCGTGCAGCCGCGCGGTAGCGCGGTTGTTGGCGCGCGGACGCTGCGGCTTGCCGGCCGGAGCTTCGGCCTCGGCGGCCTGCTGCTTTTTCGGCTTCTGATCTTTGTCTTTTGCCATAGTCTTCTTCTTTGTTCGCCACGGTCTCGGGGTGGCTACCGTTTCGTGGCTATAGGGGTCCTTCGACTGCGCCCTCGCTATCGCCCGGGGTTCGCTCAGGACGACTGCTTTCTACTTCCCTTCCAGCACGTTGTTGCACTTCTTGCACACGCGGACTTTGCGGTCGCCCTGGAACTGGTGGCCTACGCGCACCGGGCCGCAGGTGCCGCAGACCAGCATGACGTTGGAGAGCGAGATGCGGCTCTCCTGTTCGGCCACGCCGCCCTTGATGTTCTTGGCCGGGTTGGGGCGCACGTTCTTCTTCACCATCATGACGTGCTCCACCAGGACTTTGCCTTCGTCGGGAAACACGCGGAGCACGCGGCCTTCCTTGCCCTTGTCGCGGCCGGTGATGACCCGCACCGTGTCGTTGCGTCGGATATCTGCGTGTGTATGCATTTCGAATCAGTTCTCAGTTGCCAGTTGTCAGTTGCCTGCTAAGCCCAAACCAGAAGCGCCTTCCGTTCTCCGTTAGAGCACTTCGGGGGCGAGTGAAACGATCTTCAAAAACCGCTTCTCACGCAGCTCGCGGGCCACGGGCCCGAAGACGCGCGTGCCGACCGGCTCGCCGACTTCGTTGATCAGTACGGCGGCGTTCTGGTCGAAGCGGATGTAGGTGCCGTCGCGGCGGCGGTGTTCCTTGCGCGTGCGAACGATCACGGCCTTTACGACCTTGCCCTTCTGCACCTGCCCGTCGGGCGCGGCTTCCTTGACCGACGCGGTGACCACATCGCCGAGCGCAGCGCGCAGGCCGGTGGAGCCGCCGAGCGGGAGGATCATCTGGAGCTTGCGGGCGCCGCTGTTGTCGGCGACCTCGAGCATGGTTCTCATCATCACAGCCATGGCTGTCTCCTCACGTCTCCCGTTTTACAGTGCCTCGGCCAGTTCGCCGGCGGGTTCGGCCAATGCGGACTTGCGCACGACTTCCTGCAGGCGCCAGCGCTTGAGCTTCGAGAGCGGGCGCGTTTCCTCGATGCGCACCACGTCGCCAAGCTTGGCAACGCCTTTTTCGTCGTGCGCGTAGAACTTGCTGGAGCGCGCCACGACGCGCTTGTAGAGCGCGTGCGCCTTGCGGCGATTGACTTCGACGACGATCGTCTTCTGCATCTTGGTGGAGACGACTTCCCCCACCACCGTCTTGCGGCGCGATCTGCCGGGTTGCTGCTGTGTCTCTGCCATGTTCGTATCTTCTTCTCTCGGGAGACGTAGCAAGCTGCGTCTCTCTACAAAGTCGTGCCTACTTGTTGGCGGTACCGGTGGGCTCCAGGCCCAGCTGGCGGCCGCGCATGATGGTCTTGACGCGCGCCAGGTCCTTGCGCAGGCCGCGGATCTTCTTCAGGCTCTCGGTCTGGCCCATGTTGAGCTGGAACTTGAGCCGGAAGAGCTGGTCGCTGAGCTCGCGCTGGCGATGGTCGAGTTCGTTGTCGGCCAGGTTGCGGATCTTCTCCGCTTCCTTGTTGCGGCGCCCCGAGAATGCGCTCGAGGCGGCCGGGCGGCGCTCGGCCGGGGCGGCGGCAGCGGGAACCTTCTTCTCAGCCGCCAGCTTCGCCTTCGTCGCGGCTTGCGCCTTGCTTCCGGATTTTGCTTTCGACTTCGCTTGCGTTGCCATTTCGTCAGCCTTTATTGAAGGTGGTCGTGCCGCGACACAAAGCGGGTGCGCAGCGGCAGCTTGTTCGACGCCAGCCGCATCGCTTCCTGCGCCTCCGGCAGCGTGACCCCTTCCATCTCAAAAACGATCTTGCCGGGACGCACGACGGCCACCCAGTGATCGGGCGCGCCCTTGCCCTTGCCCATACGGGTTTCAGCCGGCTTCTTGGTCACGGGCTTGTCGGGGAACAGGCGCAGCCACACCTTGCCGCCGCGCTTGACGAAACGCGTCATGGCGACGCGCGACGCCTCGATCTGGCGGTCGGTGATGTAGCCAGGCTCCAGGACCTTCAAGCCGTAGTCGCCGAAGGTCAGCGACGAGCCGCGCCACGACTTGCCACGGCGGCGCCCGCGCTGTTGCTTGCGGTACTTAACTTTTTTCGGCATCAACATAAGACAGTTCTCAGTTCTTGGTTGCCAGTTTCCCGTTGCCGGACGCGCACCGCGCATCCGGCCAAATCAGAACCTAAAACGCGCCGGCCCCGGTGGCTGCCTGCGGCTCGCGCTTTTTTTGCGCCAGAATTTCGCCGCGGTAGATCCAGCACTTCACGCCGATCACGCCATAGGTCGTCTTGGCCTCGCTGAAGCCGTAGTCGATGTCGGCGCGCAGGGTGTGCAGCGGCAAGCGTCCCTGCAGGTACCACTCCGAACGGGCGATTTCGTTGCCGTTCAGCCGGCCCGAGACGCGCACCTTGATTCCCTTGCAGCCGAAGCGCAGCGCCGAATCCACCGCCTTGCGCATGGCGCGTCGGAAGCCGACGCGCTTTTCCAGTTGCAGCGCGATGTTCTCCGACACCAGCTGCGCGTCGAGTTCAGGCTTGTGCACTTCCTGAATGTCGATGTAGACCTCGCGGTTGGTGCGCTTCTGCACGTCCTGCTTGAGCTTGTCGATCTCGGCGCCTTTGCGGCCGATGATGATGCCCGGACGCGCGGTACGGATGATGATGCGCAGCTTGTTGCCCGGCCGCTCGATCTCGACCGAGCTGACGCCCGCCGACTTGAGCTTGTCCTTCAGCTCGTTCTTGAGCTTGTAGTCCTCCAGCAGCAGCTTGTCGTAGTCGCGCTCCATGAACCAGCGCGACTTCCACGGCTTGGTATAGCCGAGGCGGAATCCGTAAGGATGCACTTTTTGTCCCATAGCTATTTGCCTGCCTTCTTGCGTCCCGCGGTCTTGCCCTTGCCTTTGCCCTGCGCCGGTTCGGCGGTTTCGGCAGCGGCGCGCGATGCGTTGCGCTCGGCCAGCGCGATGACGATGTGCGCCATGCGCCGCTGATAGCGGTAGGCGCGGCCCATCGGCGCCGGACGGATGCGCTTCATGCGCGGGCCGTCGTTGGCAACGGCGCGCTTGACGACGAGGTTGTCGACGTCAACGTCGAGGCCCTTTTCCTGGCTCAAATAATTGGCGTTCTCCACCGCCGAGCGCAGGATCTTGCCGATGGTGGGCGCGATGCCCTTCTTGGTGAACGCCAGCGTGTTCATGGCGTCTTCCACGCGCCGGCCCTTGATCAGGTCGAGCACGAGGCGCGCCTTCTGCGGCGACACCCGCAGGTAGCGTCCTTCCGCGCGAAACTCGGTGATGTTTGCTTCTGCCATGTTCAGTTCCAATCGTTCGTGCAGCGACGCAGCAAGCCACGTCTCTACAGAATCTTTTAGCTCTTCCCGCCCGCCGGGGCTGCCGGCGCTGCCGGGGCCGAGCCCGCGGCCGGCACGATGGCGCCTGGTCCGCCGGGGACGCCGGCCGGCTTGGCTGCGGCCTCCGCCGCCGCCTTCATGGAGTGCGCCTTGAACTGGCGGGTGAAGCTGAATTCGCCCAGCTTGTGTCCCACCATGTTTTCGGTGACGTACACCGGGATGAACTTCTTGCCGTTGTGCACCGCCAGGGTGTGTCCCACCATTTCCGGGACGATGGTGGAACGGCGCGACCAGGTGCGCACGACCTTCTTCTCGTTGCGCCGGTTCATGCCTTCCACCTTTTCCATCAGGTGCTGGTCAACGAACGGTCCTTTTTTTGTCGAACGCATAATTCGTCTCTTCCCGGGAGGCGCAGCAAGCTGCGTCTCTAGAAAATGCTTACTTCTGCCTCCGCTGCACAATGAAGCGGTCGGTGCGCTTGTTGTTGCGCGTCTTGTAGCCGCGCGTGGGCTGTCCCCAGGGCGTGACCGGATGGCGTCCGCCCGAAGTCTTGCCTTCGCCGCCGCCGTGCGGGTGGTCCACCGGGTTCATGGTGACGCCGCGGTTCACCGGACGGCGTCCCAGCCAACGGGTGCGTCCCGCCTTGCCGATGGCGACGTTCTCGTGGTCCACGTTGCCGACCTGCCCGATGGTGGCCATGCAGTCGACGAGCACTTTGCGCGTTTCGCCCGAGGGCAGCTTGACCAGCGCGTAGTCGCCTTCCTTGGCGACCAGTTGCGCGGCGCCGCCGGCCGAGCGCACCATCTGCGCGCCCTTGCCCGGCTTGAGCTCGATGTTGTGGATTGTGGTGCCGGCCGGGATGTTGCGCAGCGGCAGCGCGTTGCCGACCAGGATGTCGGCCTCGGCGCCGCTGACTACTTTCCGTCCGACTTCGAGTCCGGCCGGGTGCAGGATGTAGCGCTTCTCGCCGTCGGCGTAGCTGAGCAGCGCAATGCGCGCCGAGCGGTTCGGGTCATACTCGATGGAGACGACCGACGCCGGAATGCCGGCCTTGTCCCGCTTGAAGTCGATGAGGCGCAGCTTGCGCTTGTGCCCGCCGCCGCGATGCCAAGAGGTGACGTCGCCCGAGTTGCGCCGCCCGCCGGTGCGCTGCTTGGGCGAGGTGAGCGGCTTGAACGGCCGGTCGGTCGTGATCTCGTCGTTGGTCAGCGCGGTCTGGAAGCGCCGCGTTGAGGTCACCGGTCTGTAAGTCTTGATTGCCATAAAAGTCTCGCTGCTTGCTGCTGGCCACTGCTTTTGCGAGCGGCCAGTAGCGGTTTACAAGTTCTGCGCGTACTCCGGCATTTTTTCGCCGGCCTTCAGCTTCACGTACGCCTTCTTCCAGTCGGGGCGGTAGCCGGCGAACTTGCCGCGGCGGCGCTCCTTGCCCTGGAAGTTGGCGGTGCGCACCGAGTCCACTTTCACCTTGAACACGGTCTGCACCGCCTGCTTGATCTCGGTCTTGCTCGCCTTGGCGGCCACGCGGAACACCAGCGTGGCTTCGGTTTCCTTTACGCCCAAACCTTTTTCCGTGATCACCGGCTGGAGGATGACCTGATAAGGAGACTTCATGACACGGCCTCCTTATTCTTGCGACTGGCGGGGGCGTTCTTGGCGAGCGACCCGGCCAGGGCCTCCAGCGCCGGCCGCGCGAACACGGCGCGGTCGTAGCGCAGCAGGTGATAGGGGTGCACGTCGCGCCCGCGCAGCAGCTCGACGCCGGAAAGGTTGCGCGTGCTCAGGTGCAGGCTGCGGTTGTCGCTGCCCTTGGCGTCGACCAGCACCGCGGTCTTTTCGACCTTGAGCGCATCGAGCGCTTCGCGGAAGGCCGAGGTGGAGATTTCTTTCAGTTCGAAGCTCTCGACGACCGTCAGCTTGCCATCCTGAAGCTTGGACGCCAGCGCCGAGCGCAGCGCGCCCTGCAGCTTTTTGCGCGGGAACTGGTAGTCGTAGGAGCGCGGCTGCGGGCCGTGCACGGTGCCGCCATGCCGCCACAGCGGCGAGCGGATGGAGCCCACGCGGGCGCGTCCGGTGCCCTTCTGCCGCCACAGCTTCTTGCCCGAACCGGAAACCAGCTTGCGGTTCTTGGTGGCGTGGGTGCCGGCGCGCCGCGAAGCGCGGTAGTGCTTGACCGCCTCCCACAGCAGGTCTTCATTGATGGCGCCAAAGACCTCGTCGGGCAAGTCGAGCGATCCGACCTTCTTGCCTTCCAGGTTGTGAACGTCAATCTTTGCCATAAGTCAGCTCTTGGCTCTTGGCTGTTGGCTCTTGGCTTGAACAAGAACCGAAAGCCCGAACCTCCCAATCCTTATTTCTTGCCGCCTCCGGCGCGCTTCTTCGACGCCTTCAACGGGTCGAGCGTGGTGGCGCCGGCGAATCCGCGGCGCTCTCTGGGCGGCTTCTTGGCGCGGTTGATGAGCACGTAGCCGCCATTTGGTCCCGGCACGGCGCCCTCGACCAGCAGCAGGTTCTCGTCCTTGTCGACGCCGAGCACGCGCAGGTTGCGCACCGTCACCCGGTCCACGCCCATGTGTCCCGACATGCGCATGCCCTTGAACACGCGCGACGGGAAGGCCGAGGAACCGATCGAGCCGGTGATCTGGAACATCGAACCGTGCGACTTGGGGCCGCCGGCAAAGTGATGGCGCCGCACGACGCCGGCAAAGCCGCGCCCCTTGCTGGTGCCGATCACGTCAACGAACTTCTCTCCCTCGAAGATGTCGACCAGGACTTTGTCGCCGACCTTAACGCCATCGCCGGATGCGGCTGCTTCGTTTTTCTCCGCCTCTTTTGCTGCGTCGGTCGCGTCGCTGACGATGGCCACCTCGCGCGTAATGCGCACCGGCGGCAGGTCGTGCTTGGCGAAGTGTCCGGTCATGGGCTTGTTCACACTCTTGCCCTTGACGAACTCGACCAGGCCGATCTGCGCGGCTTCGTAGCCGTCGCGCGTCGAGGTCTTGCGCTGCGTGACCACGCACGGGCCGGCCTGCAGCACGGTGACCGGACGGACGTCGCCCTTGTCATCGAACAGCTGCGTCATGCCGACCTTTTTTCCCAGGATGCCGTTGACTGGCATTGCTATTCCCTTCCCTCATCATGCCGTCGCGTGCGATCAGCGGGGCACTGTAGGTGAAACGCTGCTGGCTGCTTGCTACCGGCTGCTGGCCAGAAGCCAGAAGCGAGCAGCGAGCAGCTATTTATGTTCCTTGCCGAACGCCTTGATCTCCACGTCCACACCGGCGGGCAGGTCGAGCTTCATGAGCGCGTCCACCGTCTGCTGCGTCGGCTCGAGGATATCGAGCAGGCGCTTGTGGGTGCGGATCTCGAACTGCTCCCGCGACTTCTTGTCCACGTGCGGAGAGCGAAGAACGCAATACTTGTTCTTCACCGTGGGCAGCGGAATCGGCCCGGCGATTTGCGCGCCGGTGCGCCGCGCCGTCTCCACGATCTCGCCGGTGGACTGGTCGAGCACGCGGTAGTCGTAGGCCTTCAGCCGGATTCGGATTCGTTCTTTACCTAGCATGTTTTTCTCTCAAAGATCGCTGGATCGAAGCCCGTTGGGTCGTTCGTCTTCGCCCGTTACTTCACAATTTCCGAAATCGTTCCCGCGCCCACGGTGCGGCCGCCCTCGCGGATGGCGAAGCGCAGGCCCTTCTCCATGGCCACCGGCGTGATCAGCTCGATCTCCAGCGTCACGTTGTCCCCCGGCATCACCATCTCGGTGCCACTGGGCAGGTGCGCCACCCCGGTCACGTCGGTCGTGCGGAAGTAGAACTGCGGCCGGTAGCCGTTGAAGAACGGCGTGTGCCGCCCGCCCTCTTCCTTGCTGAGCACGTACACCTCGGCCTTGAACTTGGTGTGCGGCGTGATCGACGCCGGCTTGGCCAGCACCATGCCCCGCTCCACTTCGTCCTTGCCGGTGCCGCGCAGCAGCAGG